>NZ_JBCPXV010000003.1:0-146003 GCF_039581225.1 Ornithinibacillus proteolyticus
CACTTCTTAAATCATTCCCATTTAAATATACTTTACGTCCTACATAATCAATCTCTAGCATGTCACCAGCAATAAAGTTATAGTTTAGTAGGATATAAAGTCCGTTTGATGATTCCAGTGTAAATCTCGACTGCGGTACAGTAAAATTCACTCTTACTTTCCATGGGGTTTCAGTTTGACCTGTGATTACATGCGATGTTACTTCTGTTGTTATGGGTTGTTGTTTTGTTTGTCCCCTTTTAGCTGACTCTGGGATGATAAATCTTATCATGCCATAACCATGAGTAACAATTTCATCCGGATTAAAACTTCCATCGACAATGGCCATGTAGCGCCTGTCTCTTTCATCATCAAAGATTAATTCTTCTACATTCTCTGTTAATAACCAACTAGATAAATCCTCTGCGTGTTTTCTTAATTCAGAGGTACTATCTGCTGAAACCTCAACAGATACTTCTTCTACCCTAACCCCTCTTTTCACCCGCCTTAGCTTGGAGCCGGTTTTTCTCTTTTCGGTCAAAACAAGGTTTCTAGGAGCCCAGTAAGTTCTTCTACGGTGCGTAACCATGAGATAATCTTTCCTTAACCCTCTAAATGTGAGGCTCTGACCCATAATCTATCACCTCTTTACTAGATTTTTTCTGTGTTTATCTCGTTTTTGCTTTTTTGTTACATGAGGTTCGACAAGTGACCCAACTTTGTGTGAATCCATTAAAATACTAATATCCTTACCCTCACGTATACCCTCGGCAACCTCTTCCAATAGCCTTATCACTTGTGACCAGTGTTCCCCATTTCCTTGAGGTTTTAGCACACCAGACTCAATAATTCGCCATAGATTTGCTTGTTGCCCCTTAGTAAGTACCATCTCATCTCTGAGGAGTCGTACATCAATTTCGTTATGCAGCGGTAAAGACTCAAGCTGATTAATATGCAAGTCCGGTGTACCGCCAGTGTGTAGTTTAGGTTTTTCAACAATTCCACCCGTGTGATAAGACGGAAGTGGAGTCGCACCTCTTAGATGTGGAGGAGGCGTTGTTCCATTCCAAATTATCGATACATTTTTATTTATAGGCCTAGACATCTGTTCGTTCATACTAGACGTACTACGAGTAATATCTAGTATTTGATTTTCTACACCTTTCAATCTTTCAATCTTTGTATCGATAGCCTTTTTTGCCTCTTTGTACTCATCCGTATTTTTCCTCGCTGCGTCTGTGTTTTCAATAAGACGATCCCGTTCTTCTCTCAAAGCTTTTAGTTCATCTTGTACAACAGCAAGTCCTTGTCCTCTTTCGGCAGTGAGTCCTTCTTGTTTTAACAGGATATCGATCATCTGAAAACGAATTTCCTCGTAACCCTGAATTTCTTCACGAATTTGAGCTAACTCCGTGTCGTTACCTTGAATTTTAGTTGCTTGATCGGCTATTTGTTGCTCATTTTTATCTAACAGCCTTTCTGCTTCTTTAACAATCGACCGCTGATTTTGAATTTCAACCTCATGATACAGCTGTTTGTTCGCAAGCATACCCTCAAGTTTTTCTTCTTCCCTTGTAACACCCTGCTGCAATTCGACTCTTTTATCTTGCAACTCATTCAGCTTATTCAGTGCTTTCTGTTGATCGTTTATTATCTTTGCTTCTTTTTCCAGTGTTTCTTTATACTCGACCTCTGTAGCCAGTCTTGTAAGTTCAAGATCCGTATAAAGTGATTCTAACTTCTCTTTACTGTAATTCTTTAATGCATCTGTAGAGCCGATAATGGCATTACCTTGATCCGTGATTTTACTTGTCGCTTCCGGCATTACCTTTACTAGGTCATTGTTAAGCTCAACCATACGATCAAGCTCACCATTCTGAAAGCCTGACCTTTTCTCTAGTTCAGCCATTTCGTCTTTAATCGCAGCAATGACCTCTGGGTCACTTGTTTTCTGCAATTCAGTCTGTAAGTCTATATATCTAGCAAACTCGTCATTCGTTAACCTAGACATCATTTGTAGATTATCAAACTCACTTATAGTAGCATCTAAAGACTCTAGCTCATCAAATTCTTGTGATAAACGTTCTATTTTCGATTGCAGATCTTCGGTGCTAAACGCAGCTCCTGCCAGGGCTCCTCCTAGTAAAGATACTCCTGTAATTAACCATCCAGCAGGACCCATTGATAGCATCAAACCACGAATTGCTAATACCAGTTTCCCGATTGTCGTGATAGTTAGTGCAATAGCAGCCGTTGTTCCAGCAAAGGCTAGTCCTGATTTGATAGTTGAAGAATCTAATTCTGTGATTGTTCTAACGACCTCTATACCGGTTTCAACTATATCTTTAAAGATAGGTAAAAACTCGTTTCCAATTTTAATACCAAGCTCTTCCATCGCAGACTGGAATTCTTTAAAAGAGCCAATTAAGGTATCGTTCTGTACTGCAGCGATTCTTTCTGCAGTACCTGCTGAATTCTCTAATTCCTTCGTATAATCTCGTAAGCCATCTTCTCCAACTTTTAGTAAGGCAAGGAAACCTGCCGCTGCCTCCGTTCCAACAAGCTGAGCTGCTGTTTGTGTTCTTTGAGCTTCTTCCATCCCTTCCATTTTCTCAGAGATGTGACCAATTAACTCTGGAAAGGACTTCATCTTGCCATCAGCATCAGTAACCTCTATTTTCAGTCTTTCCATCGCTTTAGCTGTTTGCCCTGTCGGATTAGCCAGCGATAACAAAGCAGCACGTAAGACGGTACCCGATTGACTACCTTGTATACCTGCATCACTCAAACGCCCAATCGCCGCAGCTGTCTCTTCTATAGACAATCCTAAGCTGGACGCAACGGGAGCCACGTACTTCATCCCTTGAGCAAGCATTGGTAAATCCGTGTTTGCCGTAGTCATCGTTTTTACGAGCACATCTACAGCCTGATTTGTGTTATCAGCTGATATACCGAAACCAGTCATGATATTTGACACTAAGTCTGCAGACTCTGCTAAACCAATTTGACCGGCAGCTGCAGCGTTTAAAACAGAGGGTAATGCAGCTATTTGTTGGTTAACATCAAATCCGGCCATAGCAAGATAGGATAAAGCGTCACTCGCCTGACTAGCACTAAATACGGTAGTTGCACCTGCACCACGAGCCGCATTTTCTAATAGCTTAAACTCTTCGCCGGTAGCTCCAGAAATAGCTTTAACTCGTGCCATTGATTGTTCAAAATCCATAGCAACTTTCGCGCTTGATCCAATACCTGCTACAACTGCCGTACCAACTGCAAGGGAGGCTTTTTGTATAGCATCAAAATCACTTTTCATCTGTTTAGCCGATAGACGTGTGCTTTTCATATCTTCACGAGCTTCGTTCATTTTCCGTTTAAATTCGTCATTACTTAAAACTAAACGTGCTCTTATTTCTCCACCTTTTGCTGCCATACGTATTACCCCCCTCTCGTTCGATTAGCGCCTTGATTCGTCATCAAACGAAGCGCCTCGAGCTTCTGACGATCTAGTTTGTTCTGCTCCGTTTTGTTTTCTTCTTCAAGAATCTTCGTTAAATTACGAACTAAGTTGTGATAATCTTCTTCTTCCATCACTCGATTGTTCGATGCAATTGATAATTGTAGTTGCATAAAGTAATCAGCTAATTGCTCTTTACGCTTTTTTTCAATTAACTTCGGAATGTCTACCATGTAGTACTCCGTTTCCAAAACCCGTTGACTTACTCCAAGTACAGAGCTAACTTCTGTTAAAAAATCATCTAATGACAAAGAGCCTTCTTCCTTTTTTACTCTCTCTTGGGAAGAAGGCTCTTTACGTTTTTTACTGTCGTATCTAATCTATTAAGCTTTACAGTGCGTTGTAGGTATTCGAGCAGTTCGTCTAAACCTACATTTTTACGGATATAGTCAACTTCTATGTCTGTTAATACAGACACAATTTCTACCACTTCGTCTAACGCAAGATTAAGCGCCTCGACGATATAGGCATAAAAGTCACTTTTAGGTGCAGACATTACTTGAACGACTAATCCTGGAATCATGTCCACTTTACTAAAAAGCTTTTTCCACTTTTCAGGTGTAAGCTTTGGAATCTCTACACGTTTTTTATTCAAATACATTTCGTTCTTATTTGTTTTCAATAGATCTCTTAACAAGTATTTCACCCCACAAAAAATAGGACGTCCCGAAAGACGTCCATAATATTAAGATCCTGTTGATTCTACAAAATCGTCACCCATTACGTATAACAAACCCTCTTGTGATAAATCCGGATAAGCGACAAAAGTAACATTCGTTACTCGCTCGTTATCACTGTTATACGTATAGTTTGGATCTGCAATCGCACCAGCAAGTGGAATAGTAATCCAATCGTCAGGAGTAGCATCAGGATCCGTTGGTTTGATAACCAATGGCTTAGCATTTTTCAACATGTCGTACCCAGCACCAGAATATACTTTCAATTTCTTCTTACCTGTAGTTATATCCTCTATCAATTTACTACCAGGCATAACTGCAGCAAGTCTTTTCAAGTCATGTAATGCAAAAGGTACTGTCGCTTGTGCAGTAGAGCCTTTTACGATGGACTTAACCACAGTATCTCCATGTTGATCAACTGTAGTGTCTTGCTTCGTAGTTGTAGCTGAAAAGACGATTCCGCCTTTCGTTATGTCAAAGATAACCTGGTCAGCACCTTCTCCATACTCTACAATTGCAGGGCCAATAGGTACGTTAATTCCTTGAGTCATCTTCATTCCTCCTCTTCAAATTAAAAAAGTCCGTCATCTAGGACGGACAACACAATCGAAATTCATCGAAAATATAATTCTATTATTCTCATCTTCACCAATCATCAAGGGATCGCTACTCATTGCCCGAATAATGACAATAGAGTCATCCCCTATTTTTACATTTTTTAAATTGGTTAACGCTTTATGAATAGCGTAGGCACGTTCCTCACATTCTTGATCATCAACGCCCCGAACCCGAACTTGGAATGACGGCTGTCTTTTTCCAGTCCATTGATCCGGTGGAAAACCGCCTGTAAGTTTCACAGCTGAACAGTTGTCGGGAGCATTACTACTAACAGGAAATCGGTTGGAGTAATATTCTCCTGGAACAATAGACTTGATAAAGTTCTTTAACTCATTTACTCTCATTTTCCATCCATCACCCCTGCTATCCCGTCTGCTAACCATTTAATATATTTTTCCGATTCGCCTTTTAATGGGCGTTCCAAATATTTATTGCCAACCTCATATCCATCTGTACCAGGACTCTTTGCTGATTGTTCACCAAGTTCATAATCCATCTCGTGCGTCCATAACGCATAATTAAATCGACCCTTACTAGACGATTCACTTGCACTAAAAGCAACTTCTCCTACTACTCCAGTTCCTTCAACCTTTACTGTTTTCTCCATTGTTTTTCTCAACACAGAGGACTTAATTGGAGCGATTTCGCTGGATATACGACCTAAGTCATCTACTGCATCACCCATAGATTTTTTCTCTCCATCAATAACGTTTAGCTCTTTAACAGATAAATGACTTAAAAAATCAGAGTCATCAAATTCAAAACTCATATGAAAACCTCCGTTAAGATAGGCTTCCCACTTAGATGACGTCTTACGTTAATCTTTTTTGGTTTCCCTTTTATCGTTTCGTTGAGCTCATTCGTATAGGAGATAGTGTCTTCATACCGGACATCCTGAAGCTTGTCTAATAGAATTTTAGCTTTGGCCACAACCTCTTTTGACGTTACATTAGAGCTTGCACGATACTCTACTAAGAATGTACCTTCATCTACACGTGCCTTATGTTCAATAATTTGATCGGGTATAGTTTTACCATAGTCATTAATTGTTTCTCCACGTTCAATGATGATATCTTGTTTCATTGGTACTACTGGCATAAACTATCTCACCGACCTTCCGATACGTCGCCTTCGAAGGTCAATCCCGTTTTCTTCACCGATTAACTCGAAAACTTCATCTGGTATTAATGACGCTAAAGGAGTACCGCTAGATTTTACGTTGTTTTCTTTAAACGTAAATGAAGCCACACCTGTAATCGCATATCCAGCTACACCTTGCTGCTGATAGCGATTAGTATCGTTAAACACGATAGCTAACCATGCAGCAAAGTAATAAACCGCACTGTCCGGGATGGTATACCGCTTGAATCTTCTTTTCAGGGTAGTTTCTGCAGCATTTAAAATACGTTGCTTTTTGCTGTCATCAGATTCTTGCCAATCCTCAATATCGATAATATGAGCTTCGATATACTCGTCTGCAGCTGGGGTTGTAATCATAAAGACAACCCCTTATTCCTCAAGGTTGTCTTTTGGTTATTGGTTATCGTTATCGTCTTCCTCGATGTTCTTCTCCTCGTTGTTTGCCTCCTTAGAAGTAAACTCCTCTTGTTTACCTTCATCATCTTCAGAGGTAGATTCACCATTAATTAAGGCAATCAATTCATCCCTAGTTAACTTACTAAATCCAGATAGCTTTAACCCTTTAGCTTTTTCCTTTAACTCTGCAACTGTCATATCTTCGATCGGCTTTTCTGCTTCTACCTCTATTGCTTCTGCAACTTCTGAGATATCAGCATATTTATAATCATTTATTAACACATTACGGATATTAAGATCGTCTGTATACCCGATACCTTTAGCAAATGCTACGCCCTCCGTTACCCCATTGTACTGTGGGTTAGGTGTTTGAATTTTATAGACCATTAAAATTACCTCCCTAAATTATAAAGAGGGTGTTAAAATAACACCCTCAATGAAAGTCTTAAGCCCCTGTTGGTTCTGTAGATTCTTGTAATACCACAGCTTTGTTAAAGTCTGTAAGTAATTCTTCTTTTGTACGTTTACGAACACCTTTTAATCGTGCAGCAGCTCGTGGGTGGAATACAGCTAATCCGTTATACCATTCAATACGAGTACGGAATACAGGTTTTTCATCAATTTCACCTAAATCACGGACGTCAATGCCTCCGTTTTGTAGCCCAGAAGTATACTCTTCCTCGCCAAATTTCACAGCATATAGGGATGCTGTTTGATCGTTCGTACCCTGAGTCTCGTTGAATCCTAAAATAGGTAAACCTTGAGCATTATCTTCAATAGGACGGATAGGAATTCCACCATAAGTCATTACTTTACGACCGTAAGCGTCATAACTACCTTCATCATAACCGTGGTGCCCTTGAATCAATGCTTTAATCTCACGACGCATGGATTTAGAACAGAAAATAACATCCGGTTCTCCTTCGACAGAATCGATAAGTTCATCTAACATCATGATTGTGAGCTTATCGCCATCTTCACCTGCTGGAATAACTTGATCACCTGTTAAACGTTTTTTCAAACCATCAAAAGCTTTAGCGTTAGTTCCAATGTCCCCATTGAAGAAGTAATCAGTCCAAGTTAAAGCAAGGGACTTAACCTTCATTCTGGTTTGAATAGCACGTTGATCATTTACGTTACCACGTGTTTGAACGATAAAACGGTCCACGTCAACGTCTCCACCAGCAATTACAAGGCCTTCAGATTGTTGATTCACTACGCCAGTGCTTTCTTCGTATGCTTCGTTAACTCCACGGAATCCTACACCTGGTAATGTTTGTTCTTGATTGTACTTGTAAGAGTTACCTGCAATTTCCATAAACGGTAGTAACTCTAAAACTGCACTGTTACGTGCATATAGTTCAATAACCCCACGTTGTAATGTATCTGTAGACAATTTTGCTGCTTCTGGTAATGTTAATGCCATAATTTCATTTCTCCTCTATTAATTATTTTTTACTTTTTACTTCCATAACCCGCTGCTAATAATTGCATTGGATTCATATCTTCAAAGTTTGTTTTACTTGTAGATGGGTTTGTAAGCCCACCAACAGGGTCATCTGATTTCTTTGTACCAAATAACCCTTTTGTCTCTGCCTTTGTAATCCAATCCAGTTTTTGTTCCGGACTTAAGTTATCCGGAATTAAATCGTGAAACTCTTCAGGAATACTCTCTAATTTTGTGTTGAGCATGTTAGTAATAATTCCTTCTAAGGTCTCAGCACGAGTTTTAGTAGATTCAAAATCTTGTTTGTAGGTTTGCAATTGCTCATTTGCTTGTTCGTAAAGCGATTGATATTCGCCTTGCTGCTCTTTCTCTTTACGTTCTTCCTCTTTTTTCTCCTCTAAAAGTTGATCCAATTGTTCTTTTACAGACTTATAATTGTTGTTAACCTCATCAAACCTGGACTTTGGAATCATGATGTCATCCGGTTTTGGGTCAACTGATGGATCCTGTTTCGGCGGATCAGCCGGAGGGTCTGCAGGTGGGTCTTGTGGGTCACCTGGGTCTGCAAAGAACTGTAGATCCAATGGTAAAAGTCTTGGTGATTTAGAGACTTCTTTGTCCCTAGCAAATAAGCCCAGAATTAATGCTTTTAGATAAACAAATAATATTTTCATTTTGTTTCCTCCCGATTTTCGTGTTTTACGAGCAACGCCTCGAAATTTTGACAATAAAAAACAAGCCTGTTTAACGTCTAGTGCTCAAAGACGAAGATTAATCTTTTATATTTTTGTAATCCTTGAAACATACTAAATTGGGCGTAACAGTTACAAATTCATCGTTACCTGCAGTAATCGTAATTCCTTTCGTCCCCTTAATTTCTTTTCCATCAACAAATAATCTAAAGGCACGACCATCCTCACTATAAAATACTACTTTACTAGTTTCGACTAAATTTTCATCCAATTTTAGGATTCCTCCCTCCTGCGGCAATAGCCTCATTACCTCGTTCCGCTTGTTCTTGAGCGTGTTTGAGTACTGACTGCGGTAATTTACTTAAATCTCGTAACGTATTAACCTGATGTTTACAACGTACATGAAAAATCTGTTTAGTAGCTTTTAATTGATCAATTGTAGGATAGTCTCCTGGAGCATTATCTACAAGTTTCACTATTCTACCTTCGTGATATCTACAGGCATCTGTTGCACCATGACTTGATATGACTCCGTAGACAGCCCCTCTACTAATCGATTCATTAATGTTTGCTTCAAAGTAAGCTTGATTCATTTTTTCTAAAGTAATAGTTTCCACATACGTTTCAGGTTTCCATTTGCGACCTGCTGCATCAATAATTCCAGTGTTTACGAGACCTTCCATCTCTTTATACATGCGATTAAGTGCCTCTCTTTTAATCGTCCGGACACCCATAACTCCTTGTGTATACTGTTCTCGCATGGTTTCGGAAAATATACGACGTAATCCGGCTTTCGTCTTTCGATCCATGTTCTGTGTTACATTTGCTAAATCCTGATAAGTATCCTGGACTGCAGCTCGTACCATCTCACGATTGATTTTATTAAAATTGACTATTTTCTCAGCTTCTTGAAGCGTGTCTACTACTCCAAGGGTAAGAAATGAACGAGCAACTCCTTTTCTAGCAGACTCCGGGATATTTTGTTTTACCCATTCCTCTGAGCTTTTGTCTAAGTCTACAATGATATCTGCTATATCAGATAATGCAGCTCGAGCGTTAGCACCGTAAAGGGAAGTTACTTCGCGCCTTTCAATCTCTCTCATAATATCCTCGGCTGCTCTTTTATACTGTTTTACAAGTATCGCAACATTAATATCAAAGTTAGGACTACTAGGATTACGCATCAACAATTACCTCTCGATTGAAAACCTCAGAGTCAACAAAACCATCGGCTTTTTCTTCATCGCGTATACGCTGAATTTCTTTCTCAGCTTGCTCTTCCGTCAGCTTGTAGTCTTCCATGAGGATAGACTTAAGTGATTTGGTCGGTTTACCACCAGAACGAATTTGAGCAACAGTTGCTTTTTCCATCTCATCATCTGCTAGTCTCTCATTGAACAGGACTCTAGGGTTCTCTACTACCTTGTAATCGACTTTATCTGCTTTTGCATGTTCTAGCATTTGAGCAATAATAAGCACCTGTTTTAATCCAACTTCAAAATACTGCCGTTTCCGTTTGATTTTTAAGAGTAAACTGTTCATACGTTGCTTGATTCCGGATCCGGAAGAACCACTTGTACCAGAATTATCCTTACCCAGTACAACAGGAGGAATTTCTGCAGCCATTAACAAGTAATCTAATAGTTTGTCTAATTCTTTGAACGCTGCTTCCAGTTGTCCATTCCAGGTAATATACTTCGGTTCAGCGTCGCCTTTTTCATACTCAAATATCTTATCTCGAGCTGTATGGAAAATAGGATTTCCATGTTCATCTTCCCCAAGAGAACCCAACGGAACCGCCATTGCAGGGTCTGAGTGCTTATCTAAAATTTCCGCAATTAAAGAAAGGCGCATGTTTATCTCATCAAAAATACTGTGATGTTCAGATAGATCGTCAATCCCTTCCCAACTATCGTCAATCGCAAAGTTCGGGACATGTACCACAAGAGAGAAAGGTACGTGAGTCTCTGTTTCTTTGAATGAGTCTATTACTTCCGCGTAAATTCTGTACTGCAGGATGTTCCCTTCTGTATCTAGCTTTGTCGGATTCATTCGGTACTCTCTATTCACGATTTTACCTGGATAATGGGATTCAACCTTTAGAATAAATTCCTGCTTATTAGTATTTGGAACCTCAACTGGAAAAGCAATATGATAAATAAAAATGTTCTTCGCATCACCTGGTAACGTCTCAGGGAATACATATTCCGGATTTTGCGCTTCGATAAAGACACGGAAAGGATCCAATTTCTTATCTATCATCCCGTTCCATCGTTGACCCCAACGAATCTTGTAAAAGGCATCTCCACGGAAAGCATTTCCTAACGCAGATTCATAGTTTGTAATGTTCATATTGTTTTGTGACCCAAAACGTTCTAAAGCTTTTTGTTCATTGGAATTTTCCTGGACACCCGCATCAAAAGAAGCAGGTTCTCCAAATAAAAAATCAGCACTCTTTTTACAGATAAGTGCGGGAAGATTTGCTGTAATGTACAACAGATTTTTTTGATCCTTACTTAGATGATTTCGTTTTTTCTGAAATACATCATAGTGGAATCCTTTAAACAATTTTTTATTATCCCGATACCGCTGAATACGTTCTGCATGATCCGGGTGCGGATAATACTGTCCAATTTGAAATAACGTCATACCTCTCACCTCCTATACACCTGCAGGTTTTTTCCTATACGTCCTACGAGTTCTACGAGCCCCACCCGACAGATTAACCGCACCTGCTAATGCATCAGGTAAGTCATCATGTGAGGCTGTTGGGAACTCTTCTAATTGACTAATAAGTAATTTATGTTGTTTCCTAAAACGCAAAAAACCACTCTCAACGAGTGGTTCCATATTCTCAATACGTTTTTCCTTATTCTTCTCGGAGTGAGAAGATACGGCCTTGATGATTGTTCCGTAAATACGTTCTTTCATCAATCTAGACTTAATTTGGTTATATTGGTCATGACCTACACCGATAGTTTCTACACCAAACATTTTATGACCAAATTGTTCTATTTTCTTGATAACCATATCTTGTGCTTCTTTTATCGGACACTTTTTAGCCCAAGCATCCACAATAAACATTGCACCAGTGACTCGATTACGGGCAATAGTTACAATCGCATTGTAATCTGTACGTTTTGATTTACCTGTTGCAACGTCCCAAAAGCCATAATAATCTAATGGTAACGGCCTACCAGTTGAATCTACTAAGTCTTCGTCAGTGAAGTAATAAAAGTTATCCGGATTAAACGTCATAGACTCTTCATCTCGAGGGACGTTTTGCATTTCCGTGTTAAATGCTTTTGAACCGTTGTCCCATTTCCAAAGCATTAGCTCGAAAATAGGTTTCGCCTCTGGCCACAACACAACGGCACCCTTGTCCATCTCTTCTTTGTGAGCTTGATAAAAGGCCGTTGCTCTTTCCAAACGCTCTTCTTTTTCCAAATTGATGTCTTTGTAAATCGACTCACATTGTTCCCAAAGATCCATACGCTCCGGTTCTTCAATCAACGCTTTGTATAAGCGAGATTTAAAATCTGAACGATTATGAATAACGTCATTGAGTAACGATTCTCGATGTACGATAGTCCCCATGTAGATATACGCGGTACGCTTCCCCATCGGACCGCCCAAGGCCATGACAATCTGTGTAAACCAGTCTTTTAACTTGGCACGTGCTTCAGCTGTTGAAGCATTACCTCCAGGACGAGAATCTTCCAAATCATCCGCAATAACCAAGTCAGGACGTTTTCCATTCCAGTTCCTGCCTCGTAGGGCTTGACCTGTAGACGCAGCTTGAACCAGTGTTAGCTGTTTCTCATGACTTGGTGCCCCTTCTTCATTCGGTTCTGCAGCAATGAATTCATTATCATTATCCTTGATGTTCATTTGTTGTTTCGGATGTAGTAAAGGTCCAAAATCTTCACGTAGTTTTCTGTTAGTTTTCAGCTGTCCGGATATCCAGTCTAAGTTCGATTTTGCTACCGTAGGAGTCTCTGAAATCATAATTATATAGTTTCTAAGTCTATAAACAACTTCTCTTAAAGGCTCCGCTCGAGACAAGTAAGTTGACTTCGCATGTGAACGAGGTGCAGCTGTCGCGTCCTTCGCATTCTTTTCAAACTGCGAAATTTCATCCATCCTAGAGCATATCTCTTTGTGAAAATCAGGTGCTTGTTCTGCAGATTCAACGTCAAAATCTTCCCAATTCCCCTGATTTCCTGGATTGTAACGTTCCGAGAAATACTCGATCGAGAAGTACAATAAATCAACTTCACCTCTATGAATTCGCTCGAGCCTCTCAAGCTCTTTTATATAATTGTCTAATTCGATGGTTTCATCATACGTAAGGTTGTCAGCATCTAACATGACATCAATTATTTCTTTCGTCGTGTTAATTAATTCCTGCCTCTCCTCGCGCGTTAACCATTTATTGTTCACCCATGCCATAACATCAGTCCTGGTTCAATAGAACTCTGACAGGACCCTCTACGGAATACGTAGTAGGAACATCCCCTGTTAGAATTTCAAGCACTATTTCTTGATGAGGGTCAATGATAAATTCCTTAACACCTTCACGCTTCACTAGTTCCTCATGTAATTCCTTTGTTGAGTATACAGATAAAGAAGGTTCTACCCCGATACCATGCTCCTTCTTAATTTCATCTATCGTAACCTGTAATTCGTGGCTATATTCTCCATCGTGATTCACAGACCGCAGTGTTTCTAAATACTTGTTCAGTTTTTCAACTCGATTCATGTTTTACCTCCTCATACAAAAAGGACACCCAAATGGGTGCCCTTATAATTTAAATTTTGATTTTAGTCTTGCTGCTACTCTATTACGTTTTTTCTCTAGCTCGTCATAGCGTTCAAATGCCTCTTCTATCTCTTTTAGATCTTTTAATTGTCTAATTTTCGAATAGGCTTGCTTTGTCTCCCGTATTAACTTTCGAAGTTCGTCATTCTCAACAAGTGTGGTGTATTTCGTTTTGCAGCTTGGACAGGAAAAGTAATGAATGGTTACCTCTCCTTCTAGTCCGTCTTTCTTTTTCGTTTTTAGGATTTTCTTGATTTTAAATTCTTTGCTGCAATTATCGCACCTTACCTTCTTTAAATTCATTCGATTTACTCCTTTTTAACACGATTTTCGAAAGTCCAAACGTTTTTTCGATACGCGGATTTAAGATGCACTAGATTCCGCCCTATTTTGGGGGTGCCCCCCGGGGGTGGGGGTTCTGCTAATCTTCGACCCTTTCCCGTTTATGCAAAATTCTCGGGAAATAAATTGTCAGACAACTGTTGAAACACTTGATAAATCAACAATGTATAAAATCTTGCATATTTCATAAAATAAGACATTCTAAAAACGTTGATTTAACAATGTTTATAAATTCAATTAACTTCCCAAAAGAAACATTATGTCAACTAAAATTGAATACTCTATGCAGCTATATGCATAATGCGGGTATCGGTATTCGACCCATGCACCCCAAAATTTTTACCCCGGTCTCCATTAGAGGTTGGCAGTGGGTGAAATTATACATTTGTGTAACAGTGTAAACAACATACCACCAAACCCTACTTATTTATAAGGCAAAAAAGACTATACTACTCAGATGAGTTACCATTTCTTTTCTTGTATGCAGCTATGCGTTCTTGCATAGCATCAATATCCGTAGCAGTCTCCAGCTTATCACTCACATTCACAGCATCTGTCAGCATGTCATTCATTTGAAGAACTAGTTTAGCCATTGCTGCGTTATGATCCTCTGTTACTGCTGCAACCATAGCCTCAGTAACTTCAGGTAACTTATTCCTTGTATTCCGTATAATACGTTTTTTCAATTCCTTATCAAACAAACGGTCATCTAACCAGTTATATAATGTTTTTCGGGTTACTCCACATTCATCTGCAATCTGCTGCATGGTTTTGCCGCCGCGTTTAGGCAGGGCCAAGTAATTTATTGCAATATAATGTTCCGCGCCTAGTCTTGTTAATGCCAATATTGACCACTCCCTTCTAAATAGAAAAAGGACCAGGAAATTATCTCCCCAGTCCTTTACGTACACTTGTTCCAATCTACCATAATTTTACCTTTTTGCTGATAAATAGTCAAGAACGAATTTTATCTAGTAATTTTCTAACACCAATCATACTTCCATTTAACTCATCGTGTATTAAATCCACAGCTTGTCTACAGTTATAATCATACTGATTTCTAGTAATCCCAATGATCTTTAAAGTTTTATTTCTTGGTACTCTATAGATCCACCGCGCCTTACAACAAGCTTTAATCTCATCTGGTAGATCCTCGATAGCTTTATCTAACATCACTTTATTTAGCTGACTCATTCGAATTCCGTCATATTCCTTAGGACCACTGTTACCAGGAATCGCATCTATCGGCTTGTCTCCTGCAGCTAGTGATTCATAATTCTCCAACCAATATCGAATTGCTTTTTTACTGACATACCCTTCCAGTCTCATAAAGCATCATCTCCAAAAGCAAAATTCCTTAAATAACTCTTATATACTATTAATAAATAATAGTATTAATAATAAATATATATAATAATAATATTTATTTATAATATATATATATATTTATATATAGTAATAGTAATTTATTAGGGGGGTTAAAAATTATTAAAGACATTACTAGCTGTAAATTTTAAAATTTAACCCCCCTCTAAAAAAATCGTAATTATATATTTTTTCTTCCAGCAGCTGTAACCTCGAAATTCGTCACTCACCGATAGTAAATACAACACCATTTTCATCCGGAGTAAGGGTAATTTCAATTTCAACACCCCTATATGGTAATACAATCACATAGTACGATCCTGTTAGCCTGTATTTTTCTTCCCGTACAAACATTGGTTCATCTATTAGATCCCCAGTTCTCTTTTTAATTACACCCATACCAATTATCTCTAATGCTTCTAGTGGTCCTACTTTGTACCGGTGTATTACTTGGTTTATTAATACGTCTGATGTGTTTCTTGTTAGTAAATACCCTCTCACACGTAAGCGGCCTTTTTCTAAATATATGTTGCTATCTTTTACCTTGTTGTTTAATTGATTCACAAAAGTATTGTTATCTCTTATCAATTTCGCACGTGCAGCGTAAGGTAATACACACGCTGTGTACCATTTCTTGAAATCCGGATGACTCCTATCTTTTATCGCGTCTATGATGTGCGTAGGACGTTTTCCGTTAAACTGTAAGCCTACCGTTTGTTGTCTGGACGAGAATACTTGAACCTTAACATTATTGCTGTTACTTTTACGGAATATAGCGTTCAGCTCGTCTGCATCTTTCCCATTGTCTACTAAAATCACTACATAAGATACGTCATTCATTGTTTTCAGCTCCTATCCTGGATAAACAATCCCATTTACCTTGTAGTCATTTTCATGACCCTTAAGTATAAGGTCTACATGCGTTTTTTCCTTTTCTGTCATTCTATCCTCGTATATTACGCTTCCCTTATCTGCAAAGAGAGGATCCAGTTCCCCTTCCTCTACTGGCAGAAAACTGATATGGTCTTCATCTACCTTGAAAATCATAAAATTTCGATACACGTACATCAACTGAAGAACATCCCCATCAAGTAAAACAGTTGTATCAACAAACATATAGTTATTATTAGGATTGTATTTCATAGGCTATAGCTTCCCTTCTGTTGGAATAGGACGTTCTCCATGTTCGAATCTTGCTTGTCGTGCTTTGTTATATGCATTTACTAAACGGGGTGTCGCTGTGTTATATGTTTTATCTCCGTTCATGTACTCTTCATGCCCCTTACAACTACATTCTAACCTTGCTGCCCTTCCATCGAATTCACAGCCTATCTTTCCGCAGAAAGGACATTCACAAAATACATACGGGTGGTCTCTTCCTTGAAGTCCAGTTATTATGTCCCCTTTATAGTCACTCGTATAAGCAAAAGTATTGCCGTCATCATAGGTAGGTGTTCCGTCTGAAAAATACCATACGTCTATATTTTCTGGGTCAATGTACGGTATATTCCCTACAACGAAAACTGAGCTTCCTGTTCTTTCCGCTAGAAGGCTAGCTTTTATATCCTCTTCTTCTGTAATGTCATTACCTTTTACTTCGACCCACAGATTCAAATCTGGAAGCCAGAAGTCAGGTAAATAATATAACGTTTTCCCCATCCACTTTTTCCTTAAATCTTGCCAGTCCTCTTGAGACTCAAATAGATCACTATCTTTTTCAGTAAGGAGTAACTCAAATCCTTCTGGCTCATACTCCCACTTTATACCTAAAGAATCAAAGAAAACCGCCCAACGTGCTTCGAGTCTTGACCTAAACCGGTAACCTTTGTAAATCGTCTCGATAGCTTTAATTGTCAATATAAATCACATCCTTGGTTTATAATGAAGCACTCTAAAATATCTGTATTAAGCGCAGCAAGTATAACACCATCTTTACCATAAAAAATAACAAAACCGTTTATGTTATTTTCCATAAGTTCAACCTTAACAACATTATCTAAAAGAAGCAGTTCCTCTATACCCTTAGCTTTTATCGCGTAACTCTTCATGCTCCATTCTCCTTTCGATACGCTCTCTTCAACTCCCGAACCTCGTCCCTCTCATAAAGAGCTTCGACCTTATGCAGATAACTCTGCTTCAGATATACTGCAGCTTGAAATAACTCGTGCTGATATCCGAATGAAAAGGATCCGTACTTATGAATCTTTCTTTCTACTATCTTCACACGACATTCATAGTACTTTCTTCTTAGTTTCGACAATAGAGATAGTTTGACGACTCGTTTAATCGATTCTTCGTGATACACGTTACGACCTACTTGTTTAGGCATTGGTATCACCTTTAATAGCTTGACGCGCTTTAAACCCTCTATCGATATCTACATTAGATTTTTTTAGACCTGAATCCTTGCCATAATCAACTTCTCTATCATGGTTTTCTGGGTCTGCATAAAACTCTAGCACTTGTTTATAGCGTTGATTTTTTGCTCTTAACTTTTCATTGGCTTTAAATAATTGTTCTTTTGTCCAAGGAATATTACTCACTCTCTTCCCCTCCTTCTAGGGCTTGACGCGCTATTAACTTTGCTACTCGTACGTCTGTTTCAATAACTTCTTCTAGCGCTTGTTTGTAGCGTCTGTTTTCTATCTCTAACTTCGCCATAGACTTTCCACAATTCTCTAAGTTTACAATGTGTTCTTGATTTTCTTCTGCTTGTTGAATTAACCACCTACGTTGAGATGCATCTTCCTCAAACTCTGCTAAATCCTCGCTTGGTACCATTCCATCATGCATTTCCACCCATTCGCGGTATTCAATCTTAGCCTTTTCCAACCTCTCCTGATTAGTCACGTGAATCACTCCCTAGAAATTCTAAATTGTGTTATAATTATTTGTAGTTATTCTTTATCCCAGGCCCCGCTCCCAAGGGCTACTCAGGCTCACACCCTAGCAAAAATAGTTAAGAAGGGAGCTGGTATGATGAAAAATCTACTTAAATGGGTAAAAGCTATCAAATTAAACCTACTAATTGTTACTGTTGTGTTTGAGAGACCAAATTCAGATACCATTGCTAGGGTGTCTGGGAAAGAGAATAGCTTATATCCTTCCATGTTTACCTGAACTGTTCATTAAGCTCCTTGAATAACCTTAATAGCTTTATCAAGTGGTATTTTTTTAAGATAGCATTGATAACCTAACTCCAAAGTGTAGACTGTGCCTTCACTTAAGTGGTTTTCACTTTGAATTTCTTCAATTGACTTACCTCTTTCTCTCATTTTTAAATATTTTTCAATCGGCATTAAAATTCCTCACCTTTCTTATTGCACTTTGTCTCATAGCCTCACCAAGCACAAAGATCATTCTGACATTCGACACACAAATATATATCTTTAACTAGACGAGCCTTATCCTTCCCACAACGATCACAGCATGTTTTCTCTTGTGTCTTTTTACCCACTACCTCATCCCCTAAAAGTAATGATTTGAATCACTTTCAATTTTGACTTTCATTGCTCGTATTTTAGCTAACGTTTGCTTTAATTCTTGTTCCGACTTACCTTCTGTTTCCATGTACCCTTCTTTATGCAGCTGTTCTATTACGTGATTTTCTACTAGATTTAGTTCCGATACTTTCACAGTCTCACCCCTCTATTGCAACAGCGTACATGCTTTTTCCCTGGTCAATTCGTGAAAGTCGTTCTTCGGATGCATACTTGTGAATCGTACTAACTCGGACATCTAAAAATGCTGCACACTCTATGGCTGTTCCGACAAAAAGAAGTTCGTCACCCTTATATAATGCATATTCCACCTTATCCCGTTTTCTACGAATCTTTTGGGTCGAAGCACGTTCTTTGCTCCAACCCAAGCTAACTCGTTTATAGAATAAACCTGCAGGGATTCCGTTTTCCTCTGCTTGTCTAACCCACTTACTATCATAATTCCTTATGGGTTCCGTAATTGCTCTTTCGATTGGCCACTTTTCCTTGCGTACACGACCGTTTACTCTCTCCCGAGGGATTCCGTTTTTAGCGGCTATATCATATTGCTCAGGTGTAATATAAATGTTCAACTAGATCACCTTCTGTTGTTTCCATATCGACGTACCCAACAATAGTGTTTTGTCCCCAGTTACCGCGTCTATTGCGTTTTTGCATGGTATATTCGACCTTACTTCCGACAAAAGTAAATTGTGTACAGCGCCAACGATTCGACAGATTGAATTTGCTTCGTCCTAGTTCGGTAAAGATATTCGCTAGCGTTTTATCATGGAGTGTGATTGTGTTCATGCCTCATAACCTCACTTTCCTTGCGGATCATAAACATAACGTTTTCCATCTACCATCAGTACTGATGGTACCCCTTTTCTGTGCTTCACGACTTCCACTTCAGCTATTCGTGTTCTGTTATTCGATTGATAGTCATACTCGTTTACTACCATTTCGATTAGCTCTAATCGTTCTGCAGCTGGTAAATGATCTTGTTTTAACAGAAATTGAACATGATAGAGTTTCTGTTCTAGATTAGTGTCATTCATGTTGTTCACTTTCTTTGTTGTTTAAAATAATGTACTCAGGTTTATCTGGTACCACATAAGGGAAAGTGACAGGAACATTACTTTCTCGGCTGGAATACCATGTCTCGCCTCCGTCATCCGAAAATACCTTTCCATACAAGTAGTGAGCAGTAGAGTTGTCAAAGTTCTCTCTAAAAACTGCGTAGCAACGTTTGTTTTGCTGAGTATTGTCACTTCCGTAAGATTCTCCCCATTCGTCATCTTCACCTGTTAATGGAGTAATCGGCTTCCAATCTAATAATCTTTTGATAAGATTTAATGCGTAACTAGCACTGAATCCGCTATGACCTTGCTCGGAAAATACTTTTACAATCTCGAGAATGTCTTTGTTAATTTCGAGCTGCATTTCATCCCCATTTTCAACTAAACGATTTAATTCCTTTTCAGCCCAATTTACTAAATTACTCATTTTCAACATCCTTCCTTTTCATGTTATAAACTTGAACATACGCTCCGATTGACGCAATAAATAGGACACTTAAAAAAGTAAAAACTGTGATAATAACTCCCATTAGATATACTCCTTTACTTGATATAATGCTGTAGGTCTGGCCGTTCTCTCATCCGATAGGTCCTTTTACCCTGTAATTCGATTCTCGAACGGACACTTCCGAGTATCTTACTGATTGTTTTTTCATTCGGTTTTGGTTGATTAATAAACTCTTTTACAATCTCTAATATCTCAAGCTCGTTTTTGAGTTCCCGTCTCTTCTTCCGGAGGATTTTTAGTTCGTTCACCATTTTCACCCTAGCTACAGCATCCAAAGTCCCTAACTCAATTACGTGCATGATATCTTGAATTTCATTGTTAATCTTTGTTAAATAGTCATTAGTTAAGCCATATCGCTTTGGACAATCGACAAAGATATTTCGAACATGTATTAAGGATTCTTCAATCTCTTTCATCGGCTCACTTCCTCGAACACAGCGGTAGGGATGTGTTGAAGCTTGGTATAGGCTGTTGATATATCAAATAGTTCTAATTTACCTGTAGCTGGCCCGTCCTTGTATGAAATTACTAGTTTCCAATCAACTAGCTTTTCTGTATAATGTGCACGCTTTAGCTTTTTGATGAAAGCCGTATAAAGTTTGTAATTAATCACGATATGATCAATTCGAACGGGAGTACATTTGGTGAATGAATACTTTTCTACAAGTTTCTCAGCTTCTGCTACCTTCTTAGACAGAACCGAGTTCCCCTTATATTCTTTTTTCACAAAGCGAACGTTATCTTGCTGTTGTTTCTTATAATGATCCATTTCTTTTCGTAATTCTGGTAAACTACCTCTGATGATGGTTAACATGATTAATACCTCCTAACTGGTAGAATGATAACTTGCAAGTTTGCACCTTCTAGTAAAATAGGACGTACACCTGAGTAGATTTTTAAAGTGATAGTTTCACAATCTGCAGCTTGAAATAACTTCACAGCGTCGAATAGGTACTTTGCATTTAGTAAGAGTGGAACCTCGAATTTTATGTCCTGTTTTATTGCGATTTGAACCTCATTAGAATCAAACAAGATAACATCTTCTGTTAAATCGATAAGTGGAATTTTGGTTACCAGTTTTCCTATTGAATACATAATATCTGCTATTTTATACAGGTCTTTTACGTTCATTCGTATTTCCTGTTTCGGTTCATTGTATGGAAGCAGTCTATCCACTTCCGGATAACGTCCTTCTACTAATTTTCCTGTTGGATTAAGAACTGCTCCGTCTGTTCTACTGTGTACTCCATTTGCAATATACAACCGGTGACTGTCTGTTACTGCGAGTCGACCATCTTCATAATGCTTAATCCCTTTTAAAACAGGTCGTTGTTCGGACGCATTCTTCGTAACAACTGCTGCGTGCTTCATAAAATCGTTATACGTAATCAAATGTCTACCCCTTTCCTCCGGAGGAATTCTTTTGCTGGTTCTGTTAGCTTGTAATAAAAGATGTTGTCATCATCACGAGATTCTTGTTCTAGCAACTGTGCATTTACTAGTTGACCTAACCAGTTCTCTATCTGCACCGCAGGTATCCCCCCTCCTGCAGACGCTATGGCCCGCAGGAGGGCTTCACTACCTTTCATCTTTGCTAGATTCCTTTTGAAGTTCGTCTTTCAAGATATCCCGAAAACAATCTTCACAGAAACTACTTCTCCAGTGCCGAGCAGATCGTTTTCCGCACTCGATACAAATTTTAGTCTCGTTCATTCGTGTTCACCCCCGCCGTAACAAAATAGTTTCCCCAGCTGTCTCGATGTGGAAATCCTTCTTTTGTTGCGGGAATCTTCTGAATCTCTTCGTCGCACGAATGACATATAACGTATTGATAATCCTCTGGTAGATATCGTGTTCCTTTGTTACCACACTCCGGACATTGATATCTTGTTTTATAGTGTTTTTCACCATCAATAACCTTGATGCCTGTTCTCCAATGGTCTGGTTCATCCTGACTTACTTTTGCTATATCTCTGATTGGGAAGGAAGTAGTACCACCTGAACTAAGTAATGGTAAACGCCTTGGCCTTGATGGTGCCTTTTCCTCCTTTTTCCTATCGTCTGATTCACTTATTGGCGCAGATGACAAAGGAACTTGTTGGTAAACAGCTTCTTTAGGTTCTGTTGCGAGTAGTTTTATTAGCTTACTAGATGTAGAGCTGTTTTGCGTTTCGTGTGCATTATTTTCAGGCTGCAAGAAGCTTAGATTGTTTCGAGTGAGAAAATCGTATAAAGCAGCACTTAATCGATCGACGAAGTCCTCTTTGTTGTGTTTCACCATTCCATATTCTTCAAGGATTCCGTGAGTTATTTCATGTATAAGTACCTTGATCAATTTTTCTTCACTTAATTTGCCAGATACTTCGATTAGCTGTTCATCATACCGAATTTGGCCTTGAAGAATTTCTGTTCGATTTTCTTCAATCCATCCTTTTACAACTTTTATTTCATAAGGAATATTTCCTATTAGTAACGTTTTAGGTATCATGCTTCCACCTCCCGTTTAGTCTCTGAACCAGTAAATATCTTCCGACAATAGATCAACATATAAACCCTCAGAATAAGAATCCCACCCCATAATTCCATTCCAGTGAGCAGGGGCTATAAAACGGTCTATACCGTCAGGAACTACCCATAGCTCATTCTCATCATTTATCCGTGTTATTTTAGCTGGTTGATTTTGGTACCAAATTTTTCGTCCGATAGCATTTTCTTTCCATTTTCGTTCTGCAAGCCATAGAGGGCATTCTTCTAAAAGTTTAACTAGAAGGTATTGTGCTTTAGCTAGTCCATAATCTAGGTATCTTGCTGGAACCCGATAGAAATTCTTACCGTTACGCGTAATCCAACAATTTCCATTTGCTTCGACAGACTTTTCACCCCACTTGTTTTTAGTGTAATTAACTCTATCGAATATGACTCCCCATGTTGGTGCATCTCCATTAAACTCTATTAGATTGTAGTAACTAGGATTTGCACCTGCGGGACAAGCCCAGTAACAATTCTCTCCGAACTTACCGCCAATGGTATGGATGTAACCATCTACACGATAAACATCATAAGGTACACCTTTTATTTCTAGATCCCAACCAACTGGGTTCTTTAATTTAGATAGGTCTGTGTTTTCATCAATTAATTTAATTTGAGCCATCTTTATTCCTCCTCTATAATCCAAACTGCACGTTCTTGCCTACCCCATGCAGTAGCATCTGATAGACTCTCCATATAAATATCAAGTTTCATCCCTGTAATTGCTCCGCCACGATCTTCTACGATGTATGTACCTTCTAGCCCTTCAATTTTGACTTTTGTACCAGAAGGGAGAACGTCCCAATCTGCAGCAATC
Source organism: Ornithinibacillus proteolyticus (assembly GCF_039581225.1). NCBI lineage: Bacteria > Bacillati > Bacillota > Bacilli > Caryophanales > Bacillaceae > Ornithinibacillus > Ornithinibacillus proteolyticus. The sequence continues at coordinate 23,408 of NZ_JBCPXV010000003.1, forward strand.
GTTCTACCTTCTTCTACGTAAGTCCCAGACGCTGTTTTGCCATAATCGGGATGTCCGGGGTGTTTCCCAGTGCTCTCAACCCCTGCTGTATAAGCTGTGATAGTAAACTCTCCTAAATAGGTATCATTCTGAACTACTTGGGAACTGACTTTTGTTTCTTCAGCTTCCATGTAGACTTCTTCGTACAAGGAGATGTCTGCCCCATCGTAGCCTACACATAGAGGCAACAAGCTGATTAATAATGCTATAAAATTCATAATCTACTCCTATCTAACTACCAATTTTTAAAACAAGATTCATAGAGTGATTGTTGGTAGTTTGATAGACTACCCTTTTTCTTACCTTGTTCCAAAACCACTTCTAAATCTGTTCTGTACGGATTTACACAGAAGTACAACATTAATGGATTGTACTCTGCTTCCTCGTCCTGTAAGTCTTTGGGTTTTACTGCAATCACGCCTACAGGCTTTCCAGGTAAATGCTTATACTTACCCTTGGGTGTCATGGAAGCGTGAATGATAGACATTCGAATCGGTGAGTCAATACTAATTCCCTTTGGCATCAGAGTTACCCCCTCTACGCTTGCTACGAATAGAAGCTACCCAACTAATAGCAACTGCAGCTGTTTGGATTAACTCTTTTTCAATATCATCTGCATCAGAATTCTTATAGGCCTCACTACCGACTTGTAATGCTTGGCATACTTCTCCAAACTCTTCACCTAAAATAGGAAGCCACCCATGGTTCGAATGACGTTGTACACCATACAAACTTCTTTGTCGTACTAGTTCATCCTTTACGTCTGCAATAACATGATCTGCGATTGCTATATCTACTGCTACTTCTTTAATTGCTTTTGAACTATAGGCTACCTGTTCTTCACTCACGCTTACTGCTCCTCTCGTTGTTCTCGTTGTTCTCGTTGTTCTCGTTGTTCTCGTTGTTCACGTTCTTTTAGCCAATCCTCGATATCCATCTTGTCGCCCCAGGTGTATCCAACACTTTCTTCCGCAATAATTGGGACAGGAAAGTTTTTAATGGGTGGCTGTTGCATGATATTTTTAATAACGTCACGAGCCTTAAGTACTAATTCTGGGTCGTCATCCATTTCAAAAATAATCTCATCATGAATCTGTGCAATCATGTCCACGGATCCGTGTGCAATTAGTTGAAAATCACCATCGACAGAAATTCCGTTCCGTTTGTAGTACGTCCCCCAACCAATTTGGTCATAGACAAGACTCTGACTTCGTTTCATGATATCCGCTGCGCTGCCTTGAATAGGTGTATTTCCTGCACGTCTTTCGTCCTTTTGACGTTCGTAACGATTAGGTCCATTTATCTCTGGCAACAATCGTTTATAGCCGTAAATCGTCTCTGCGTAGCCTTTTTCCCTAGCTTCTAGTACAATCTCACGTTGATATCTCGAGATACCTGGATACGTTTCTTTAACAGCTCGTACTACTTCTGCACACTCGTCCAACGTTTTGCGAATTCCGTAGTCAACTTTAAACGTTGTTTGGAGACTATGTTCAGTTCCCATGTATGTGATACCAAAGTTACCTGCTTTTGCGTTTCGTCGCTCTTCTTTGGTCACATCGTTAGGCTCTTTACCTGTTAACGTGACAGCTGTACGTTTGTGCATGTCACCGCCCGTATTGAACAATTCAATCATGGTCTCGTCTTTTGATCTCCACGATAGAATCCGTAATTCAAATCCTGCGAAATCTATCAAAAACAAAACCTTGCCAGGACTTGCCTGATAAAACCTCCTTATTTTAAGTGTGTCCTTATCCGGTCGTGGAACATTCTGAGCGTTCGGACTAAAACTGTTACATCTTCCTGTGTCCGTAAATGTGCTGTATCCCGAATGAATTCGTTGACTGACAGAATTCAGATACTTTTCACGACCGACGATGTGTGAACTAACAAGTGTCGTATATTTTTGAATCAATCCCATTTGCTCAAGAAGTTTTATCCCAGCTTCTTTATAGGGGTGATCTTCACGTTTCTTAATTCGAATAGCGCCACGTTCTTCTTTTGACAAATGAGGATCATTTTCTTCATCGATCTCTTGCCAATTTTCGGGTAATTTAACATTCAAGTATTTTTCTTCTGATAAGTCTAAAAGCTTGTTCTCGAGCATAAACTTAATATCAATTAATGCTTCCTTGTCCAGGGATGGGCCCGTCTTACCCATACCTGCTGTTGGTAACTTCATCTTGTTAAAGAGAACGTTCTTAACGTCATTCGTCTTTCCTGTTTTACCTGGATTCACATCAATTCCAGTAGCTTCTTTAATGATTCGTTTTATCTCATCTGCCGCGTTTGCCTGCGCTTGAATTGCCTCTTCATACTTCTGTTTGGCCAAGTCTTTGTTCCAGCGCATACCCCAATATTCCATAATTCCTATTGCCCTCATAAACGGCATTTCCACATGATGTAACCATTTATCATAACCAGGAATTTGTTCTGCTATTGGTTTCCAGTACAAGTAATGCTGCAGGCCATAATCCGCATCCTCTGCAGAGTAGACAAGTCCTTCTTTAGATGAAGCGTCTATCTCATCAAAGAAGTTGACGCCTTTTTCTTCTAGCAATTTACTAAAGTCTTGCATAGTGACTCCAAATATTCGTTTTGTAGCAGGTTTTAAGCCCCAACCACTTGCGGGCTTATGTGGATTTTTAAGTCGTCCTGGTGCTATGATTTGCATACAACGTACCCACATCATGAGTGGATCTGCTACAGGTCCTAAAATGTACCGCTCATACTTTGCTGCGTACTTCGTCTCAAAGGCAAGGTTTACAGCGATTTTAAGCATGTCTTTGTTTGTTAAGATGTATTTATCCATCAAGTCTAAAACTGCCTCACGTGCCTCATATCTGGTTAGATGAGAGGCGATATTCTTACCTTCTTTGTGACTAATTGGTACGACAATCGCCTCATGTGGTTCAGCTGAGAAGGACACGGTACAAATTTCGCCTTTCCAAGGGTCAAGTGGTGTTCTAAGGAATTCTTCCTTTAATTCCTTGTATTCTTTCTCATATTTTTTTAGAAAAGCTGTTTGTTTTTTGTACGTGATTTTTTCTTCTTCAGTTAGCTTTTTTAAATCCTTATCATCGAACCATTCAAGTTCTCTTTTAAACCAAGAAATAGCACCCTCTAATTCTTCCAATTTACGTTCATAATAAGCTCTCGTTTCTTCACTAGGAGCAGTCTCCCAGTCAAAAGAACAGTAACCCGTTTCCTGGCATTTCTTGAGATATTCTTCTAATTCTTCTAGCTGCAGAACCGCTCTATAATTCTTCGCCTGTTGTGTAGGGACCTTGCCCCAATCAATATTGAATTCACCTGGCTTCGGTTTTTCAGCTAGTACATTAGCTACATTTCTAGTAGTCTCTTGCTTTGCAGCTGGTTTCTCTTTCTTAGATTCTGATTTTTTAGGAGCTCGTGCGAGTGGACGACTTGTCCCAAACATGTTACTTAACCTCATTTACTCCCCTACTTTCTTTTCCTGTCGGTAATTTTATTCATCAGATCAGCTATGACTATTCCTGTCTTTGTTAATTCCGCATCACCTTGAATTAAACTATTTCTATTCATCGTTAGTAGTTGCCTGTTAGATACTAGAATTAGATTTTCGAGTGTAATGTTCTCCTTGTTTCCATCTGCAAAAATAAGTTTATAACCTCGTGGTACAGGACCATTTACTTCCTCCCAAAGGATCTTGTGTTTATGTCTCCATCGTTTATTCCAAGGACCATCTTCTTGAACCTTCACTAATAAATAGCCATCATTATCAACACGTTCTGATCCAACTGGTTTATAATTAGCGGGCTTTTGTCCTTTTTTAAACGACGTTTTATTACCTCCGACATTGTGCAGCCCTTTCGTTCCTTTATTAGGTGGAGTCAATCCTTCTGAACCTTTTAATCCACTGGATAAACCATGATTTCTCTTCCAGTTTTTCATCTGCAATGCAGTGATAGATAAGTTAAACTTCTCATTAACTAAGTCAGCTAGTTCCTGGTTGCGTAATCCTTTGACATGCTTCTGAATAAATTCTTTTTGTTCCTTCGTGAATAACCCTTCGTCATCCTTAACTCTTCTCTTTGGAACATTGCTTTTTATCTTGTGCCTAGATTTATAAGACCTAATATATTCAGCTGTGTAACTAGTACCAAACTTCTTATTGACTAGTTGAGCAATCTCGTCATTGTATTTTCCTGGTGCTACCTCACAGATAAATTCATGTATTTCTTTTATCATTTTTCACCCGTAAGTAGTCTAGGCACTTTCGTGTCAGCATTCATAGGGTCTTCACGTAGTTTTACCGCATCAAGAACTAGTGCACCATTTTCTATTATTTTGGAAGCAACTTGAGATACTGCCCTTGCCCTGTCAATCTCTTCTTCTAGCTTTTCACCTTCCAAATCCTCGTCATTTAATCGTTCAAGTTGTGCAAATAAATGATTATTTAGATCCTCTAGTGTATTTCTCATGCGTAAACCTCCCTACACTTTTTAAAGATTGAATTAATTTGGTACCAAACACTAGCACTAGAGATACGCTTCTTTGCAGCTATTTCTGTTTGAGTGAATCCATTTAAATACGCTGTTAGCATTTCTGATTTATGTTCCGGTAGTTGATCTAACACTTCACGAACTAAGATTCTTTTCATAGCCTCTTCTGAAATAGAGCTGTTGCTATCGATAAAACTAATTAGTTCATCATCTTCATCTAGCTGTCTATTTAAACTAGTAATCTCTTTTATTTGAGAAGTATGTCTGTTGTATTTCGATTTAAATTTGTTATGGAAACTTAGAATCTCCATGTCCATATATTTGGTGGCCATTCCAAGGAATGGTGTCTTGCCATGGCTTAAATCGTAATCTTGATATGCCTTCCACAATGCGATAGAGACTGTCTGAAATAGATCATCATACTCGTAAGTGTTGGCCCATGACTGAATCTTCTTATGCATCAATCGGTTATATTTATGAAAAACTTCCTCAAAGGAAAGTTCTAAGATTTCATTCCCATGAATGATTTTCTTTTTGGTATCCACATTCTTTGACCTCCTTCTTATTCATCTTCTACAATCCAACCATTCAGTCTGGCGTATTTATATTTTCTAGAATACCTGCGCTTCCATTCACCCCAATCTTTTCGTGTTTGTCCACTACACAATGGTCCACTGTATTGATTTTGTCTGCGTAATTTATCTCTTTCTAAGATTTCAGCAACCCATTTAGGGACTACAGGTTTATATATCTCTTCACTCATACATAACACCTACCAGATTAGTAATAGTCATCATCTTCTAACTCATCAAACACACCTTGTTGCATAGCAAACGCTATATAAGCGTTAAATCTAGGGGTCTTTCTATAACCGCCAGATGTATTTATAATCATCCTCATTCGTGTAAGCTGATTGATTATAGCCTTCGCTTCGTCCTTTTCAATAGACAACATTGCTTCAATATCACTCAGTCTTAAATAACGTTGTTGAGCGAACAGTTTGATAAACTCGAAGAACTTATTTTCGCCTTTCAATGTGTCTACCTTTTTCAAGTCAGTAGTAATTCGTTCGTAGCGTTCTTGTGTCATATCCTCTTCTTTAATCGCAAGTCGAGAATAGTAATTCAACCCACAACCAGGCGCGTTGTATAACGCTTTTAGATATTCATAGATATAAGTCACATGTCCTGGTAAAACTCTGATACGTTCCCCGGACTCGTCAATCGAATGTGTTAGAGCTGCAAGAGAAACTGCAAGTCGTGCTACTTTGTTACGTTGATCACTCGGACTTACGAGTGGAATGTCATTCGCTTTTCCATAAATCTTACTGAGTGATGTTGATACAGAAAGAATCTCTTGTAATGCGTCATCTGTGAAAAGAACATCTTCCGGTTTTCTACTCCAAGCGAATAAGATATTATTTTTAAGTGCTTCGCTATCCACGATGGATGGGAACGTTGATAATTCTCGGTTGTACAGTTCCGGATCTACATCTGCAGCTCGCATAAAGATAGCGAAGTCAAATCGACGAATATCTTCGTTGTTAAAAATGTCTTTTAAGCTTTCTACCCCTTGGGAATAGTCTGCGATACGTTTACCTTTTGGAACGTTTCCGGAAAGAATAGCACGTACTCTGCATGGTGTCTCAGCTGTTACTGCTCGTTTTACTTCCAATCGTCCATCACTTCGAGCAAGAGTCATTTCTCCGTATTCTTCTTTCGTAATTCCTGTATCCTCATCAATCCAAATCAGCTCTTTATCTGCTAATGGCCAAGCGCCCCAAACAATGTACCAAGCGCCTCCTGTTCCCGACTGCTCCATCTTGTACGTTAATCCTGTACGAGAAGTTGATTCTGCATTCACTCGATTACCTAGACCTGCAAACTTCTGTAGGTTTTCTAAAAGCTCACTTTTACCAGTACCCGTATCTCCGACGATTTTTAATTCGAGCCACCCTCTAATTGGATCGTTGGCCCACGGAACTTTGAATCTTAATACACTGTGATATGTCAATAAGGCACCAAGTAATGTGTCATCACGCTCAACGATTTTCGTAACGTTGTAAGTGAGGTCATCACAGATAGCAGATAGTTTTTCATTGATTGCTTCCGGACTATAATCCGATGGTTGAAATACAGTTAACTGATCCTTGATTTCATCCGTATATTCAAACTTCTCCACTACGTCTTGAAGTGGTTTTGCCTGTTTAATCATCAACGTACTTTCTTGATTCTTAGGATGTGGGACCACATAGCCTGTAATTTCGTAATATTTATTTTCCTCTAAGTTGCTTTCACCAATTGAATATATCCGTCTAAGTACGTATCTACCTTCTTGTTCGTCCTCTGAATCTTCGTTTTCTGCCATTGGAATGACGAGTAACTCCTCTACGTTTGTTGTCTCGAGCACTTCGTAGCTGTAACCCTTACATTTCCGAATGAAGCTTACTGTGTCTTTTAGGATCCCTTTGATGTTGTCATCACCGACACCTGACATTTGAATTAGCTCTCTATCTTTTACCGTTAATGTTTTGATGTATGAACTATTCGGCATGTGATGAAGCGTACATCCCTTCTTCTTACAAGCGTCTAAGCCCCAACAGGTGTATTCAATTTGTTGCGGAACAATGTAAGGCGAACTACGTTTTCCGACTACCATGACACGTGTTTTGACTAACTTATTCGTGTACTTTGCTTCTCCCGTTTGTGACAAATGAAGTGACTCAATTTCATGTTCGTCTTCTTCGTCTTTCTGATACTTGAGGAGATCCATGGCATACGCTGCTCGTTTTTCCTTGTTCAAAACAGACAGAATAGCAGCTGTACTAAATCGGTACTCATTTTCCTTAGAAAAAATAGCGTCTACCACGCTTCGTGTATTCGCTACTCGTTGTTGTTTTTGATAATTACTACTTGCGGAAGTGTGTTGAACAACCCAATCCTCTAGTACATCTAATGTCTCTTGTTTGTTGTATCCTGCTTCTTTGTAATAACAAGCAAGCTGTACGGTTGCCTGGTTACGACCACCTTCAGATGACCATCCGTTTTCTAACAAATCTTTAATTGCTGCAGGTGGTTTATCCTTTTGAAACTTAAATTCCTCTTGTTCGTACTGATTAACAGTTGCTGCAGCTTCCAGGTATTCTTCCTGTTTATGTCGAAAGAACTTAGCTGATTCTCGTCGTAAGTTAGATTCTTTTTTCCGATCTTGATTTGAAAATAGCACTTCATCCTCACGTCTAGGTTGTTCTGCTAATGCCTTAATTTCTTCTAAGGATTGGTTTTTTAGCTCACTAATACTTAACTCAATCTTATGAAGTCTCGTCTTATGATGAATGCTATTTGGAAGGCGAATCATGCGTTTCTCGGTATATACAACTAGGTCTAACGATTTTAGATCCAATCTGTGAATAAGGTACCCAGCGATATGCTTGAATATTTTGTGTAGATCATTCCTAGGCACAATCCCTAAAGCTTCTGAGTTTATTAAAATGTGAAATCCTTTGCTCCCGGAGAAGTACACCCAAATGTCTGATTCCTTTAAATCTAGTTCGTTCATAAAGAAATCAATCAGTTTTACTGCATCTGCCTGGCTTACTTGTGGGTCCGGTTCGTAATCCAGGTCAAAGTATAGGGGAGCCATAAATGACTCGCCCTTTACTTTTTTTGGATTTGCAAAACGTTGAACAGTAGAGAAGCAGTTAAAGTTTATTGCCTCTTCTTGTTGAAACGTTTTGACTTTGGTTGTTTCAATCCTACGCCATGGAATCGGCTTACCCTTATCGTTGGAATACCAGGCATCTACGTATTTATAATCTGCTATTGTTAACTCTTCTTTTTGCTTGGCCATGCTACTTGATGCCTCCTGACATTCTTATTACTCGGTTACTCGGTTACGATTCCATAGTCTGCAGGGTTGAATACGCCTACTGGTTCACAGTCAATTCCTAACCAACTTTGTGCAGCGTTAGTACGAGACTTTCTTTCAACTGACTTCAAACGAGTGACGATATTGTTTACTGCAGTACGTGGTGGAATTCCGACTCTCTTGTATTTTCCTTGGTAAACACGCATCGCCCATTTACCGAATAGAATCGTGTCTGTTGGACTAAATGACAACAGGTAAATCTGTGGGAAGTCATCCGGCTTTAAGGAATCAACTGGAATGACAGATGCCATATAACGTAAGCGAATATCGTCATAGGTATAACGTTCTTGCGCATCGGGATTCAATTTGAAGTACTCCGCTAGTGCTTCTATCGCATCTTCTTGCTTTGCTTCAGCAACGATCAATTGACCTTCTTCTGGAGTATCATCTGCTCCCCATAGAGACCAACGTTGTTCCCCATATCCGATAACAACGTCAATGGAATCACCGAATGAAACTTCCTCATCTTCTTTCTCCACGAAGTTACCTTTTTTGTTAACTGTTAACCAATCTCCCATACGGACAAAATCAAAGTCCATACCTTGGTTCGCTTCCAGGAAACCTTGCTTTGTTTCTTCTAAAATTGCTGTGATATAAGACTTATTCGTTGCAGCAACTTCATTCTTTTGAGTAGTAGCTACTTCGTTCTTAACTTCTTCTTGTTTAACTTCCTCTGTATTTTCAACCGTTTCATTTACGTTTTGATTTTCAGTAGTCATATTTTGTATCTCCTCTTCATAGTTATTAGATAAATAGATTTGTTTTGGACAAGAAGTCTGCAATCTCGTCCTGATCCCTACGTGGTTTGGCTTTTAACTTAATCCCTAATCGCTTGTATACTTTCCTACGACTGTAGTATTGCGAGTTAAGGACACCCACTTTATGGTCTACATAGTCGAACCACGTAGCTTGTTTATTAGGGTTGTTTGGATCCCGACGCATGATACGACCAATCTCTTGTTCTACTGCAGATCCATTTTTACTTTTACCGTCATCCCCACGCTTAGGCATCACCATGTGACCAACCGTTAGGTGAGGCATGTCGAGTCCCTCTCGAGCGAGCTGTGTAGCAAAGAGAACATCAATCTCTTTGTTGTTCGCTTTCTCCATAATCTCTTCACGCTGCTTTTTTGATACTTGCCACGCTTTGAATTCTTCTTCGGTGTAATTTTCAACTTTGTAGCGCATTCCTGCAGCTGATTTCTTTTCCTCTAGAATCAAATCCTCCGGAGGACGTTTGGTTACCCACTTAGTTCGAGTGATACCTCCGTGTACTACAGCTGATTTAAAAGGTTTACTATACTTATTTTGGTAAATCATTCTGCATAGTGACTCTAAGAGATAGCAGTAACGTACACTTTCACCGATAACTATTGCTGGACCAAGATGTATGTTTTCTACGATGTTGTTTGCTATTAACATTGCGCGGTCTTCATCTGCTATTAATCGCTGCAGTAGTTCGGAATAATCTAGATCATCCCCACCAGCATCCACGCTATCAATCGCATTTCTATCGGATGCATACTCGTAATCGAAGTTCGTATAAACAAATTCAACTTTCGGGAGAATTAAACTACCTTCGTCATACAAATTATCCCTACTAACTTGGTGAACCAATGGACCAACTCCGCGATACATATACATGTCTAGACCGTCTTTTCTGTTTGGTGTGGCCGTTAAACCAATCATGTTCTTTGCTTTGAATAACCCCGCTGTATCAACAAATTGAGTACTAGGGAAGTGATGTGCCTCATCAATTACGACAGTTCCGACAAATTCATTCATAGCCTCAATTAGGTGAGGGTTCGCCTGTAAGGTTTGAACAGTAGCAACAATGAGTTTCCCGTCTCCCCAATCTTGTTTTCCTCCACCAAATTGACCAATCTTCCCGACACCTGTTAAGAGCTTCTCAGCATTCTTTTTTGTTTGATTTAATAAGTCAACCGTGTGCGTTAACCAGACTGCAGATACTCCCTTTTCAAAGATGTAACGGAGTCCCATAACCGTCTTTCCGGATCCTGCAGGAGCAACTCCAATTCCATTGTTATTCTGTAACATATTAACCATTGGTTTCTGGTAATCTCGTAGAATGAAAGATTCATTCCATAGACCAAAGTCTACTTCTTTTCCTTCTGTTTGTTTCCTTATAACCTTGGTTTCTGAGCCTTTAATCAAAAGGAGAATCTCATTTAAGTACCCTCGCGGAACGACCAAATCCTCACGATCATAGATAAACAACTCTAGGTTTGGTGGAATACCCCAGGCGCGTTTCCCCATTCGTTTTGCCTTTTCATAAGCTGGGTTTTTATAGGTTAATGCTTTGGTTATCACTGCCTTTATAGGAGTTGGTGCACCTTGTATTCGTATGTTATTGCTTATAATGATTTGCAATGTAAGTTGTTCACCTCCTGAAGGTCATAAATATCGTTCTGTCTTGGTAGATAAAGTGTCGAAATAGCTCCCTCTTGTAACTCTTTTAAGTCGATATAGAGCCGATCCTTACGCTGCATATATTGCAGAGCTGTTGTGAGTCGGAATACGTATGTTTCATCTAACGTTTTTTTAGGGTTGTGGAAGCTTACAAACACCAAACCAAGATTTCTCTCAATTACCTGGTCAAAATCTACCAAACCTTGTAGCTGATTTGTCCGAAGAAAGCTAAGATAAAATCTTTGTCCCTCTGTTCTTTTCAACTCAGCTAATATATTTATTTTTTCAGTAAGAATGATTCTATCCGCTGGACGTGACCCCCCTGGACCGTCTTTGATGTGAATAGTCCAGACATTCGGTACAAATCTTAAGCTTTCAAGGATCTCTTCCTGGAAATCATGACCACGTTGTCTTCGTTCTCGCTGCTTATTGTTTAATGCTTGTTGTTTAGGATTCAACTACAGCACTCCTATCTTAAGAACTGAAGTAAGCTAGCTTGCACATTAGCGCGTGATTTGATTAAATCTGCACTGAGCTTCGCTTCTTCCCAACGATCCTTCGCCTTAAAAATATCTATCTCGATAGCCTTAAGCTCTGATTCAAAATTTGCGAGTGTACTTCTACCCTCTCGACTTACGTACTTGCGGTACATATCACGTAGTTTGTCATTTGATAAAGTTACTTTCTTGCCATCTACAACTGCATGATTACCATCAAGTTGCATAAACGCCTCTGCTTCTGTTAACTCAATAGCTGTTTTAACTTGCTCAATTTGTCTAACTAAATTACGTTTTTCTCCGTAGGCTTCTTCTACAGCTTTCCCAGCATCTGCTACATCCTGAAGAGCACTTTCAATATAGCCAACCGTGTCCTCAATCTTTTCTGGTTGCACTAAACTGTCATAACCTGCGGGTACTTTTCGATTCAGATTCTTAATGAGAAGTTGCTCTGCGGCTTTTAATACATTGTCTTTTCCATGATCGTCTATTAAACTTTTAATCTCGTTTTCTAGCAATTGAATTCCTCCTAATCTTCTAAGAAAAATATTTTTTCAACTTGCCAGGTGACTGGTTCACCTTCTGCATGAAATGTCGGGAAACGAGATGAAACAAATTCTTTCATCTGTTCTTCCGTAGGGTAGTTATCAAATAATCTACTTTGAAAAATCCCTAGGATGACAATTCGATATTTAAAACGAACGACACCTTGCCTCATACTTTTAGCTCATCCCTAGCTTCAGCAATCTTATCCAGGGCAATCTTTACTACTTCTGGTTTATAACCTTCTTTTTCAGCAATTGCCTCGACAATCGCATTTACATCTACTAATGCTTGTTCTCCACCTGATCCTTTAATTAATGTAGAGAACTCTTCCATGGCATATGCACGTTTTTGTTCTGCTTCAATCTTGCTCCTGTCGAGTACTTCATCTCCTGCTTTTGCAGACTGTAAAGGTATTAACTCAATGTCCTTTAAGGTGTTGTTTTCTACCTTGATAAGAGCAACCTCTACAGTCCTTTCAATCTCCGACTCACTTGCTGAAAGTCTGCAGATTGCACCGCAGTTTAAGAATGTCTTTCCGTCTGCTCGATCATATCGTCCAAACCCTACATGATCATGGCCACAAAGTACGAGGTCGGCTTTCGTCTTTACACTTCCGACATACGTGTATCGGTCAAAGACTTTCGGGTCATGGTCTAAGAGCATTCCGTGTGCTGTATGAATTTTGAATCCTTTATACGGATTACCTGGACTATAACCGTAACCGTCTTTATCGATTTCGTGATTGTACGGCATGAAACTTAGTGATACAGCATTTTGTGAGTCCTTATCGTCTATCAAGAAGATATTCTCATTAGGGTCATTAATAACATTCAGCTGAGGAACAATAAGCTCTAATATTCTTAAGCTTGTCCTGTTGTATGTATCTAAGTTGTATGAATAAATGTCATGATTCCCGGCTGTTGTGTATATTGGAACTGGACTCTCTTTGAACACTTCTGCAAATTCTAGAAGTACTCCGTTTGTTACCTCCGGACGGTCGAAAATATCTCCGGCACAAATTAACGCTGTAACACTTTTGTATTTTGCTAGAGCAAAAATTTCCCTTAACTTTGCTTTTAGTGCTTCTGGATAACTGTCTTTCCTGTTTCGTGGATTCGTACCTCGGATGTGTACGTCTCCGAAATAAAGAAGTTTTATTGTAAACACCCCTAATCTGTATAAGGTTCTCGAATCTTGACTGTATAAACGCTACCGTCGTGATTCGGTCTGCATAAATCTAATTTGTTTTCCCACCATTTATCACCTACATGGAACCGCTCGCGTATTGCAGACTTAATCTCTTCTTCCGACATCCCTGCGAGTTCCGTAGGTCGAACTAAGTAGGTTTTAATGGTATCTTGATATGGTCCTGATTGAACCGAAATACCTTCCACTTCCAACCGATTCCATCCTATATGACAGAGACCTTACTCTGTCCTTTGTGTTGAGAAACGCCTAAACTATAATCCGCTACTTCCGCAAGACTAGCGTTATGTGTGATCAAAACGATTTGTCTGTTAAACTGTTCACTATATTGTTTTAAGAAGTAGGCTACATTTGGTGCATACTCCTGTGACACGTGTTTCCCTACCTCGTCCAGGAACATAGTACCTTGCACTCCACTAAGTTCAGCGACTGCTAGTTTAAGAGATAACGAAACTACATCTGCAACCCCACCGCCTCGGTCGTAATCTGGTGGCTTTAACTGCGTAACGACTCCTTCCGACTCAAGATAATATTCTGCAACAGGCTGATTCGCTTTTACAGCTATTTCAATCTTGAAGCTGTAGTCCTTTCCGAATACGACTGATAAGGCACTCGTTACAATTTCCTCGATTCTTGATTTCGCCTGTTGTCTAGCAAACTCAGATGTAGCTTGTAACAGAATTTGAACCAGGTCATATTCTAATAATTGTTTGTCAGCTATCTTTTTTCGGTTATCCGCTTCTTCTAGTTGTTTATGGAGAAGGTCTCGTTCAGCTAATTTTTTGGTGATTTTCTGATCCGCATCTCGGATGTCTGCTTTGATTTTCATGAGTTGATACATGAGACACCCTCCTTAAATTTCCCGTGGAATCAACCGTTCGACCTTTGTTAGATCCTCTTGGATTTTATATTCCAATTTTGAAATTTCATCACTGATTGTTTCCGAAGAAACCCCCGCAGCTGTCATCTTTTCTTCAACTTCTTTTAGCTGTTGTTCAGCGTTCGCTTTCTGAGTTTCAGCCACCGTCTTAGCGTTTTCCGCTTTTCGTAAGTTTGCTTTTGCAACTTCAATACGATTTTTAATTTCCGTCATTTATCGTTTCCTCCTCATTTATTGAATAATGTTTTGGATGATACTGAAGCGCTAGTTCAATACGATGCTTGTTCCCTTTACTATCCTCAAAGTAGTGGTACATTTTTACATCAATTCCACATGTTGTACAATGTGCGACTCCATGCTGTATACCCCACTCCACAATTAATCGATTTTCACATTGCCAGCATTTCCCTTCCGGCTTTACAAAGTCTTTTAGGTATGTGTTGAGTTTTTTCTTTGTAATACCTTGTGGAATGTTCTGTAAATCATCTGCAGTAGCTACTGGAAGTTTTTGCGCTTCTTCTAAACGTTTACGTGCTTCTTCTTTGTTCATATCTGCCCTCCTAGTGCGTGTGACTTTCTGATAAAGGTTGCTCGCATAGAGGGCAAATGCCTCCTGTTTCTTCCCAGGCTTGCTGTAATTGTTTGCTAAATCCTTCTACAGATTGGACAGCTCGGTTTAACTGAATAGAAGTACTGTCATAGGTTGCCTTGATGTAGGAAAAAGCACTTTGTAAATTATTGAGTTCAGTGAGTCGTTCAGCTTTCTTATCCATGTCTGTTAGGATTTCCTCCACAGCTTCAATTGATTTGAAGTTCTCCAGTCTAGACTCTGCGTTTCGAACATTGATAAACGCCTGGTTATATTCAGCTTTCAATGTACGTAATTCTATTAATCTACCTAAATTGCGTTCTGATTCTGTTAGCCCTTCTGCAGCTGTATCAATTTCTCTTGTTACCTGCTGAACATCCGTTGCCCTCTTTACGTCATTTGTATATTTCTGGTATGATTGACGTAATATATTTAGTAAGGACAGCCTCTCTTCACAGCTAGAGACACTTTCAACAAGATTTGAGGCTTCTGGAAGTCCCTCAAACTTCCATAATTCCTGGTCCAGCTGATTGATTCGTTCCTGCAAGCGATGGCCGTCGCTATAAAATTGCAGTAGCATATCATATCGTTGCTGGGCCTTTTCTATATTTTGTAAATCAACTTCTAAAGCTGGTACATGAGCTAATCGATCTATCGTTAAAACATAGTTTGTAACTCTCTCCCTAGCTAATTCATATAGATGCTTGTACTCTTTAAGATTTTCGAACTTATCATTCGAAACCTCGACCTGTTCTAGAAGCATTTCCGCGGTCTCAAGCATTTGTTTTGCGTCATCGATACCCTGGTACTCTAGTAAACTACCGGTAATACGCTCCATATCTTTCTCTGCCTGTGTTCTAAGCTGTCTTGCAGCGTATGTATCCTTAGACACTCCTTTAATTGCCAGGTCTACGCTTTCTGTGCCTGCTAACTTCCCAAGTACCTTTGCTCCAGCTGAAGCTGTTTCACTGATTAAGAATGGCGCATCTAACTGAAATGAAAAATTTAAAGCTGACTCGAAATCTCCAAAGCTATGTTTCTCAATTCCTAGTAATTTCTTAACCTCTAGGGGTACTTCTGATTTTTCAAAGACGCTACCTTCATCATCTGGATCCAGTTGAACAACATAAGTTGTTTTTCCTTTTCGTCGTGTTTTAGTAATAACAGCGTTATTCGCTAAAGTGATTTTGACTTCTGCTTCTCCTACAGCTTCATTTAGAAAAGATTCTCCTTGAGGATCATTAAATGCTACCCAACGTACTGCCCGAATGATTGCTGTCTTTCCTGCGTCACTAGGACCAGTAACAACATTTAAACCTTGTCCTAAATTAAATACGCTGTTAACGTGCGACTGGAAACCTTTTAAACTGACTTGTGTGATCATTAACTTTGTTCACCTTCTTCCCTTATGGTTACGTGTTTAGAGTTAAAGCGTTCGTAACCTTTACCAAACCATTCCTTGAATGATTTAACTCCACCGCCATTATATTGTGGTTGGAAAGTTGTTTTATTCTTACGAGCTTCTGCACGTCTTTCCTTGCGTGATTTCATCATCTTTCTCACCCCCTCTCAAGTACTCAGTACCCCCGAAGTCCCTCGCATTACTTACTTCGCGATACAGCTTCATTTCCTCCGGATAAGCTCGTTTAAAAGCTGCTATTCTTTCTGGACCAACCAAAGGAATTTCAAATGTCGATTCCATATCTGTGAGTAATGCAGCTAATCGAACGCTCTTGATATTGCGACTACTTGAAGAATTAATAATTTCTTCAAAACGCTGTTTAAATAAATTTAGTGTGTTTAATTCAGCTACTACGTTTGACATTCTGATTCACCTCTTTTCTTTTTTCTATGAGTCTAGGTACGGAGGTGCGCATAAAGAACTTTGCCATTTCAAGTTTTGTAGATTCGCTAATGTTAACTTCTTTAGTTGATTTGTTCATCAGCTGCATCCTCCTCCTCTTCTTGTTGCTCATCAACATAAAACAAATACTCAATGCTTAAATGTGGGAAGAATTTTTGTTTTATTTTGTATGCTTCATCAAAATAGAACCTGGATTTTCCGTTAAGCTTGTCTAACACTGTTGCATAACGCAGCTTTAAAAACCGCGCTAATTCTGCTTTTGTGACACCATGCCTAACCATTTCCGCATTCAAATTATCATACATAAGTCCACCTCCTAAAACGCAATTGCGTATGTGTTGGTTTTTAGTATAAACGCAATTTCGTACTGAGTCAATAAGATTTCAAAAAAATAATTCGCAACTTCGTATATTTTTTTGTTTACAAACGCAATTGAATATTGTAAGATTGTCTTGTATACGGAAAAGCGTATATTATGTCATTTTTTGGAAGGAGGGAAAATGAGATGAAAAAAGCTAAAATAATAGAACAACTTATTAAAGAACGTGGGTCAGTTAAAGAATTTGCTGATCGTATAGGTATGGCTCCTACTACGCTTCACTCTATGTTAAAACGGGGTGTGAGCAAGGCATCTGTCGATAATGTGATAAAAGTATGCCGAGGGTTAGGGATTACAGTTGAAGATTTAGAAGTAATGGCTAACACAACTTTAAGCGATGACTCAAATGAAGATCTTCAAATTAAAGAGTCATCTGGTTTATATGTACTTAATAATACGAATCATAATTCAGAAGTTATGTTACCTCTATTTGGTAGTATCGCAGCTGGAGCTCTAGCAAGAGTTGAGGGTATTACAGAAGATGAGCTTGATTATATCAAGATTCCCAAAAGCTTTTTAGGTAAATACGAAAATAGTAAAAATCTATTTGCCATGAAAGTAAATGGCGAAAGTATGAACCTATTGATACCGAATGGGTCTTATGTTGTAGCAAAAGCCATTGAAAATTCGGAGCTAAAAGATGATGATATTGTTATTTATAGTCATGATGGAGACTACAGTATGAAGCGTTTCCGTAGAGATAATGAAGACCAGGTACTTATCTTCAGTCCGGAGTCATCTGATAAAAAATTCCGTGATATTGTAATACCTTTCTCAACACAGAACGACTTAAAAATACATGGAAAAGTTATATTTTATTCAGTAGCTCTAGATTAATGTTTAACTTACATTGATTTCTTGGCCAGGAAATTAATAGAGGGTGACTATTTTTAGTCACCCTAATTCTTATGTAGGAGGTCTCACTATGGTCAACAACAACAAGATTATAGCAATCTATATACGTGTATCAACTCATGAACAAGCGAAAGAAGGTTATTCCATCGCAGCTCAAAAAGAACGATTAACTGCTTACTGTAAAGCACAAGGATGGGATGATTATAAATTCTATATTGATGAGGGTGTATCAGCAAAAGATACTAACCGTCCTGAATTAAATAAATTATTCGAAGATATGCGTGACGGAAAAATAAATATGATTCTAGTTTATAGATTAGACCGATTTACCCGTAGAGTTATCGATCTCCATAAAATGCTTGAAGAGATGAAAAAATACAATTGTGCCTTTAAATCAGCAACGGAAATCTATGATACCTCCAGTGCAATGGGTCGAATGTTCATAACGATTGTCGCAGCCTTAGCTCAGTGGGAAGCAGAAAACCTCTCTGAAAGAATCAAAATGGCCTTAGAAGAAAAAGTTTCTAGCGGAGAACGTGTGGGTGGTATTCCCTATGGATTCGATCTAGATGAAAATGAAAAACTCGTTAAAAACGAAAAAGCCAAAATAGTTTTAGACATGGTTGAAAAAATAAAGTCAGGTATGTCAGCGACAGCAGTAGCTGATTTTTTAAGTAAAACAAATAAAGACAAGCCTGTTTGGAGGGCTTCAGCAGTTTTACGAATACTACAAAATCCTGCTCTCTATGGTGCAACTAGATGGAATGATAAAGTATATGAAAATACCCATGAAGGGATTATATCAAAGGAAGAATATCTTAAACTGCAAACGATCCTAAAAGATCGTAGTAAACATCATAGGAGAGAAATAAAAAGCATCCATTTATTCCAGGGAGTTCTAGCGTGCCCTAGCTGTGGAAGATATTTGTCCGTAAACAGGTTTATTAACAAAAGAAAAGATGGAAGTCAGTATCAAGGTGCGGTTTATCGCTGTCAACCTTGCGAAAAAGAAGGAACTTTTAATAAACGTATTGGTGAAAATCATTTCTTGAAGGCGTTATATAGGTTCATGGAAGATGTAGAACTCGAACAAATCGAACAATTAGAGCCCACTAACAATCAAAATAAGGACGAACCTATATTTATACAGCAGTTGAGGGAAATTGAAAGGAAAAGGGAAAAGTACCAGAGGGCATGGGCTAGCGACCTTATGACAGATGACGAATTCTCAAGATTGATGGAGGAAACAAGACGTCCATACGAAGAACTCAAAAGAAAGGCTGAAGAATACACTCCAGCTACTCCTCTTGACATGGAAGAGATAAAAGATGTGGTAATCAATTTTAATACTAACTTTAAAATACTGACACAAGAAGAGAAAAAAACATTTATCGCTATGTTCTTTCGAAAAATACATTTTGAAATTCACCCACAGCCACCATTAAGACCTGATAAACACAAAAAAGGAAAGGATCTTATCGTAATTACAAAAATTGATTTTTACTAATTGTGTTTATATACCGTTACCAACCGGGAGCGGGAAAACGACAACATTATATGCATTACTAGAGTCCGCTTTAAAGGATGAATCCTTCCAGACCATTACACTTGAAGACCCAATTGAGAAAAATATCCAAGACATTTTACAAGTACAAGTAAATGAAAAAGCAGGTATTACATACCAAACAGGACTGAAAGCCGCACTACGTCATGATCCAGATATTATCATGGTTGGAGAAATTCGAGATAGGGAAACAGCTAAATTTGCCTTTGAAGCATCCTTAACAGGACACTTAGTGCTGAGTACCATTCATGCTAAGAATACCCAAGGGACAATTCATCGTTTACTCGAAATGGGGATAACCCCTTCTGAATTAGAACAATCGCTAATTGGGATTGCGTCGATTCAGTTATTATCCATATTAACGTGTAACCCAACACAAAAACGCGCAGCTATCTTAGAAATATTAAATGGAGACTTATTAAGTCAGGTTATCCATGGCAAAGTAATCAATCTTCATGAGTCTAAGCATTCATTTGAATATCTACGAAGGAAGGCTTATATCTATGGATTTATCTCTAAAGATACCTTTGAGACGTTTTAATAAGAAGCTAAATATAGCTACTCAATTAACCTTTTTAAAACGATTATCCAGAGCATTAACCAATGGGTACCCATTATTAGCAGCATTAGAAACATTAAAATGGGACAAGAACTTATATCACCTAGCAGAAGATATCATCTACCATATCAAACGTGGCTACACCTTAGATCAATCACTAGAAAAACTCTCTTTTCATCCCATTATCACGTCTTATCTCTTTTTCGCAAAGGAACATGGGGATTTAGATGCCAGTATAACGAAATGTCTTGCTATCTTTGAAAAGAGAATCCATCACCTGAAAAAATTCACCCAAGTGATCCGTTATCCAATTATACTGCTAATTGTATTTTCGATTGCATTTTTGTTTATTCAACATTCTGTTGTACCGAATCTCCTTACGCTATTTCAGCAACATGAACAAGATTCGTTTATTATTCATTCGGCCATTGGATTGTCTTCCCTGCTATACTATAGCACCATCCTAATTCTAATAGCTCTATTCATCATGTATTGGATTTGGAAACGAATAAAAGCTACTATACCTATTGGGCTACAAATAAAGATTTATCGTTCTATCCCCTTGTACCGAAGCTATTTAACATTAAATACTTCCTTCTTATTTGCAACTCATGTGGAATCCCTGTTAAAAACCGGACTACCAATAAAGGATGTCCTTACGATTCTTTCCAAACAAGAAAAACTGCCATTGCTTTCCTATTATGCAACGCAATTAACCAATGGTCTCAATCATGGTGTACCTATTTCACAGCTTATGACTGAGCTAACATTCATCAGCCCACAACTTGCCTCGATATTTCAACAGAATAGCAATGCGGATACTTTAGAGAAAGATCTCGGTACGTACTCTGCTTATATCACAGAAGAAATAAACGAAAAAATAGTTAAGTTCATCACCTATATCCAGCCAGTCTTTTTCATCTTGTTAGGGCTAGTGATTATTCTGATTTACTTATCCTTATTAGTACCAATGTATCAATTTATTGAAACCATCTAAAGGAGCGATTTAAATGTTTAAAAACCAAAAAGCGTTTACCTTAATCGAAATGCTTGTCGTATTAATGATAGTCTCTGTTTTGATGATTCTTATCATTCCTAATCTGGGAAACAAGAGCCAAGAAGCACAAGGTAAAGGGTGTGATGCATTAGTCTCTGTCGTACAAACTCAAATCGATGCATTTTATTTAGACACTCATACGTTTCCAACTAGCCTCAATGAACTGGTGAACAAAGGTTATATTCGTGAAAATCAAACGCAATGCTCCAATAATGAGCTTGTGTATAATTCTGTAACTGGAACCGTGTCGGCACCAGAAAATGAATGATAAACAATTAGGATTTTCCCTTTTGGAAACGTTAGTTGCCCTAGCTATTTTGGCAATTATTCTTTCGATTAGTGTGCCGGTAAGTCATGCTTTATTAGGAAAGCTAACAGAAGAAAAAATTCTAGCGCAATTCCAATACGATGTTCTCTTCTTACAAAATCAATCGATGGTTACAAACGACTATTTACGAATCAAGCTAGAGAAAAACAGCTATACTTTAATTGGCGATAGTATAGAGCCAATCGAACGAAAGCTTCCAAATGGCTGGAGCATTGATCAGCGCACACTCCAAAGCATTTCCTTTAATGAAAACGGAACGATTAGATATGCAGGTACCATACAAATTTCCTCACCAACGAATAGCTACATCATTGTCTTTCCAATTGGTAAAGGACGTGGTTATATTGAGAAACAGTAAAGGATTTACTATGACGGAGGCATTAGTCTCTTTAGCAGTGCTAATCGTCATTAGCACTGCTCTCCTTCCTCTAACTTCATTCATTTCCCTTGAAAGAGAAGCACTTAGTCTTAAAAGGGCCATCACTTATCATTTACATGACGAATTACAATCTGTATTGTGGTACGGTGTCCCTGCCGATACGTACTATGAATCAATAGAACAGGTAGAGATAGAAATGACATTTACTGTGATGGAAGATGATATTATTCAAGGCTGTGCAAATTGGATAAATATAAACAACAGACAGGAAGAGGTATGTCTTTATGGTGCTCAAGAATAATGAAAAAGGATTTACATTACTAAATCAATTATTCAGTTTACTAATTCTAATGATCTGTATACCGATACAAGGGGCAATTTTAAATACATTACACCACCAAGACTCCTACTACGAAGAATTATCCATTCAACAGTTTTTTAATTTGATTCAAAAAGAGGTCAATCAATCCATTGCTTGTACTACTCACTCGAATAAAATCGTACTTCATTTATATAATGATGATGTTGTCACCATCGAGTTATATCGACAATTAGTTCGAAGACAATTGAATGGCAAAGGTCATGAAATATATTTACGCGATATCGAAAGTTTTCAAATTAATTCGTTACCATTTGGATTTACAATTCACGTCACATCCTTAAAGGGAGATTACTATGAAAAGACGATTGGATTTTGTCCATAAGGAAAAAGGTTTTATCCTCCCCTCGGTCCTATTATTGACTACCTTCGTATTACTAAACTTCTCATCAAATTTGTTAGCCTATCAACATGATTTAAAGATAACCTATAATGTAATCGAACAAATCAATGCCCAAACACTATTCCAAATGGGTTATATAGCGTATAAAAAAGACTACGTTCCCCAAAATAAGGATGAAAACCTAAACTATCAATTTCCTAACGGGAAAGTAAATGTACGGTCTAAGGGATATGGAGAGTTTATTCAATTACGCTTTAACATAGAAACGAATCAATCGAAAGTCTTATTCGTCTCGGAAATGGTAAAACCAGCACCTAATTCCAATCCATTCCAAGAGATAGAATAATTTTAACACTCTTTTTATTTGTTAATAAATTTCAAACAAATAATATGTATCGTTTACATTATGGTCTGACTTGTATATAATAACATTGATGACGTCACCGAAAAGGAGGGGAAATGATGGACAGAATGTTTAGAGTCCTTGCCTTTTGGACTGGTATTTTTACGGTAATGTTTTATGTTGGTGGTATGGTCAACACTTCTTTACTATTCCTAGTTCAAACGGTATTTTTCCTAACAGTAAGTTATTTGAAATTATCTGAGCGTATGTACATGTACTTGTTCGGAGCTTATTGTACTGTTTTCATGATAGGTTTTACATGGTATTCAGAATTTATTTTAGTGCCAGGTTTCGGGCATTAAGAAACAAAAACCCTGCTTACATATGGATTCATCGCAGGGTTTTTGTTTTATCTATTTTTGGGGTATAAATGGGTTATACCTTTTCTCCTCACCAATGGTCGTTGTTGGGCCATGCCCCGGATATACCGTAATGTCATTGGTTAATGTATATAACGTATTCCATATTGTATCTTGTAAGGTAGCAAAATCACCACCAGGTAGATCTGTCCTACCAATTCCACGATTAAATAATACATCCCCACTGAAAATTACCTTTTCCGCTTGCAATAAAAAACTTATACTTCCTGGCGAATGTCCTGGGGTATACAATACGTCGAATTCAAATGGACCAATAGAAAAATTACCGGGCCCTAGAAGGACATCTGGTGCGGAGGTGATGATTTCCTCACCAATAAAAGCTAGAGAACGATTAAGGCTAGGATCCTCTAACCATGTCGCTTCTTCCTTATGCATATAGACCTTTATGTTGTAATGGGTACGTAACAGCTCAACCGCTCCAATATGATCAAAATGAGCATGGGTTAACAGGATTGCAATCGGCTCCAGATTATTTTCTGTCAACCAATTCATTAATCGCTTTCCATCCCCACCTGGATCAATTATGATGACTTGTTCCGTATTATGTACAAGATAACAATTCGTACCAAGTGGCCCTAATTGGAATTGCTTAATTTCCATTGATTGTCTCCTCCTATCTTGAATGTGAAGAAATTAGAAATATTTTGTGATATTCTCGACAAAACCATCATTTTATACTAGAATAAATGTGGTAGTATGATACATATTAATATAAATAACGTAATGAAACAAACAAAGATGATTAGCTTAGTATAAGGAGGTTTATTGTAACGATGTCACTACATATAGTATTAGGTATTATCTTTTTAGTAGTTGCAATTGTAGCAGTTGTTTCTTTTGTAAGACAGCTAAAATATCGTAATGTTTTAGCGCTAATCTTTTCCGCACTAACTGTTTTAGCATTTGGATTTTTCTCTATTGGCACCATTATTTCTGCTATAAAGGAATCACTATAATAAGAAGAAAAAACTACACATTCCGTTTCTGATGTGTAGTTTTTCTTTATTCATGAGACATATTAAGCTTTCTATATACCTCTATTGCGTTATGACATGTTATCTAGAGTCAATAAAACGAAACAAATCTCCGTAGATAATACTATCTGAATACTCCAGTTCTTTCTTGATTGTTTCGCTAAGCTCAAAGCATGTATCCGCCTCTTCTAGAATCTCACCACTAGTAAAGTCATAGCAGCTATCATTCGTATAGATATAGTCTTCCGTGATAACGTCCCCATTTCGAAGCGCAATATAATCCTTTCGATCATCTACAAATAAATCATTACCAAAATAAATATCGTCTTTATGTTCGATACCTAAAAGACTGAGGATTGTCGGCTTCAAATCAATTTGTCCGCTAATGGTTGACCTTACTTCGCCTTTTCCATGACCAGGGATGTGAATGAATAAAGGTACACGCTGTAATTGTACATGGTCATATGGTGTTATTTCGTCCTTCTCTAAATACATGCTCATCGCCTTATTATGATTAGAACTAATGCCATAATGATCACCCATTATTATGATAATCGACTTATCGTAGATACCTGAATCTTTAAGCATCTGGAAGAATTCCTCAATAGATTCATCCATATAACGAACTGTTGGAAAATAATTATTCAGTGTATTAGAATTGGAATCATATCGTTCGATTGATTTATCCATCTCATCGAGTTCGAATGGGAAATGATTGGTTAAGGTTATAAATTTTGCGTAATACGGTTCCGTAAGCGTAGTCAGGTATTTCATTGACTGCTCAAAGAATGGCTTATCCTTTAATCCCCAACCAACACTATTATAATCATTTACTTCATATGCATCGACATCATAGAAATGATCGAAACCTAAACTCGGATACATTTGATCCCGATTATAAAAGCTATCATTATTCGCATGGAATACTGTCGTATAATACCCTTCATTCCCAAGCATTTCAGGTAATGCATAATAATCATTTTGGGCATGGGTATAGAACACAGCACCTCTTGGAAGCGGATATAGTGAGTTTTCTGTTAAAAACTCAGAGTCAGATGTCTTCCCTTGCTCTGTTTGGTGATAGAAATTCTCAAAATAATACGTGTCCTCATCTTCAACTAAACGATTAAGAAAAGGTGTAACTTCTTGACCATTCACCGTGTTATTGATAACAAAGGATTGTAATGATTCAGCAGAAATAAATATCACGTTCTTATCTTTTGCTACCCCGAATAATTCTGATTCCGCATTCGTTTCAATGACATTATCTACATACTCCTTGATAGTGGGTAACTCACTACCGTCAGCAAATACATGCTGTGTTTTTACCTTTGAATGTAATACAACATCATAAACATGGTAATTAAATAACCCAATATATTTCACTAGGTATTCCCTATCAAATGCCCTTGTAAATAGCTGTGGTCGCTCCATTTCTGCAAGGAAGAAATTCCCAACTAAAAGAGCTAATGATAATGCTAATGCACATACCTTACCACTTCTTGGGTATTTCGTTACCACAAGTTCTTGATGTTTCTTACTCAAATACCAAATGATAATCACATCAAGAAAAAGTAAAATGTCATACACCTTAATGAGAGATAAAATGCTAGATCCTAAATCTCCCATCGTTCCGCCTTGGATTAATTGTGGAACTGTAATGAAATCAGAGAAAGATCGGTAGAATACTAGATTGGCAAAAATAATGAACGTGCCGATCAAGATCATATAACGCACATACTTCATTTGTCTTTCCGGCTTCGTAATCCAAACGCTCAAGCCAAATATTAAAAAGGCTGAAACAAATGGGTTAATAAATAAGATAAACTCTTGCATGGAATTCTCTAAATCCAATGAAAATAAAAAACGATAGACAATATATGTTTTTAAACCGAATAATAGAGTTGCTAAAACATATAAAGGAAGCCTTATTCCTTTACTTTTCATCCTATTTCCTCCTAAGAAATTACTGCTTTACTATATGTTTTTCAAGCTAGTATTGTTAGGACATAAAAGTCAATCACGAAAAACATGCTATCCTATTAGACGTTTTAGTTAACAAAAAAGTTTCAAAATAATGACATTTCATAGGAGAAAAATTAATTACTAGTTACTATTTTCTATTACTAAATACGCTGCACCAATGATTCCAGCATCATTACCTAGTTCTGCTATTCGAATTTCACATGCTCTACTTGTTCTTGCTAAAGCATATTTTGTAAACGATTTCTTAACAGGTTGTAATAATTGATCTCCAGCCTTTGACACGCCTCCACCAATTAATATTTTGGATGGATTTACTGTTACAGCTAAATTAGCTAACACAAGGCCTAATATGTCTGCTGTATGGTTAACGATTTGAATACTATTCTCATCACCATTAGCGGCTAGTTCAAATATATGCTTAGCCGTGATCGCTCCGTACTGGTTCTGTATATGAGCTAGTTTGCAGCTTGGATCGTCTTCGATAAACTTCTCAGCTTGACGAACAATTCCGGTAGCAGAAGCAATCGTCTCCAAACATCCCTTACGACCACAATTACAAGGATAGCCATTTGGATCAACCGTAATATGTCCAATTTCCCCTGCAGTCCCATTAACACCATTTATAATCTTGCCACCAGCTATTACTCCTCCACCTACGCCTGTTCCTAGAGTAACAGCAAGAATATCATTGGATTGGTTACCCGCACCTAACCAATTTTCACCTAAAACAGCAATATTGGCATCATTTTCCACATATACTGGTAAACCTGTTTTACTAGACATATAGTCAGCAAGATTAAAATCTTTCCAACCAAGATTTACTGCTTCATACACATACCCTTTTTCGCCATCAATAAAACCTGGCGCTCCAATTCCTATTCCAAGAACATCATGCAAATCAATAGCTAATTCTGTCAATCTACCTAAGACAGATTCCCAGATGTCGTTCATAACAGCGGTATCGTCAGAAGATTTATTTGTTTCAATTTCCCATTTTTTCATGATTTCACCGCTAGCTTTGAGGATACCGATTTTGACGGTAGTACCTCCTATATCTACTCCAACAATAATTGATTTATTCATTATTTCTCACCTTTTTCAGAATGAAGTTTGTTGATTTCTTGACGGATAATTAATAGAGATAGTCTATAGTCCTCTACATCAATAAGTCCATATGAATATAGTTCTTTTATCTCTGTTTGCATTAATTCCAAATCTGCTAACCGATTACCCGTATAGATAAACGTGCCAAAACGCTTAAGTAGTTGTAGTACATCATACAAAGTATTCATTTAAATCACCAAACTTTATTATACCAAATGAAGGAAAAAGGATATAGTCATAACAACAAAAGACCCAGCCGAAATTATCGATCTGGGTCTTGGGGATGTAAAATGGTTGGTCTTTTTCGTTTAAGAGGGATTGGCGTTCGAATAAATACATCTCGAAATGCTCGAAACGAAAATGGTAATACAGGCCAGTAATAAGGTATTTCGAAAGATTTCATCCGCACTGTATATAAAATCCATAATAGTGTTCCTACCATATAACCATTCACACCAAAGGCCGCTGTTACCATTAACAAATATAAGCGAACTAGACGATTTGCAAGGCTCATTTCATAGCTAGGTGTCGCATAAGTACCAATGGCAGCTATTGCTAAATACAAGATAACTTCATAGGAAAATAATCCTACTTCTATAGCGACTTGCCCTATTAGTATAGCTGCAACTAAACCAATTGCTGTAGCTAAGGATGAAGGAGTATGGATGGCAGCCATTCTTAGCATATCAATTCCGATTTCAGCGATGATAAACTGTATTAAGATTGGTACTGCCCCCACATCACTCAAACCAATAAATCCTAGTTCTACTGGTAGTAGCTCTGGTTGGGTCGAGAATAAAAAATATAACGGTAAAATAAAGATGGATGCCCATACTGCAATAAACCTTACAAAACGAAGATATGCTCCAACAATAGGCTTTTGACGATATTCCTCTGCATGCTGTAAATGATGCCAATAGGTAGTCGGTGTAATAATTACGCTTGGTGATCCGTCAATAATAATTAAAACATGACCTTCATATAAATGCGTTGCAGCTGTGTCTGGTCTTTCTGTATACCTTACTGTTGGGAAAGGATTCCAGTGTCTTCCACTAATATATTCTTCCACCGTCTTCTCCGCCATCGGAAGACCATCCGTGTCAATTTCTTTTAATTTATTCTTAATGTCCGCCACTCTCTTCTGGTCGGCGATATCTTCTAAATAACAAATGCAGATATCCGTTTGCGACCTTCTTCCGATTTGCATATACTCCATCCGTAATGAGCGATCACGTACTCTCCTTCTCGTCAGAGCAGTGTTAAACACGATTGTCTCTACATAACCATCTCTTGACCCTCTTACTACCCTTTCTAAATCAGGCTCGCCAGGTGAACGTACAGGGTAAGTTCTAGCATCAATAATAATAACCTTATTGACACCCTCAACAAGTAAGGCGGTCGGTCCACCAAGAATAGTATCGGCAGCCTGATTTAAGTCATCAACCTCATCTAATTCTACATAAGGAAGATATCGTTTTAATAATTTCGTCAGTGCATCTGGCTCTAAACTATCTGGTTCGAGTTTAGCTAAAAATTTCATAATCAGATGCAATATGTCATCTTTTACAAACCCATCAATAAAGAACATGGACATGTTTCTTCCTGCATATTCTAAATCTAGATGGACAATATCGAAGTTTTTATCTACTTGTAATCGTTCTTGGATATAAGCATTGTTCTGTTCATAATTTGAGAATAGTGGTTGTTTGTCGTTTTCCATAGTTCCTCCATGAAAACCATTGATAAGAATAGTTTTCGCTTGCCATGCAATTCTATTCATAACGGCCCTCATACTTACCTGTACACGAGGACATGGAGAAACTATAATTGTTAGGTTGATTTGGATAGATTCATCCAAAATAGAATCTAACGTTTCTTATACACTTTGTATGCCCTTTATACGCAGAAGAGGCTGGGACAAAACAAAAAAAAAAGTAATAAAAAACGAACAATCACTATCATTACCCGGAAATATACGGAGACTCCTGTGGGAGGACAGGGCACTGCCTGAGACCCCGGAAGAGCTTTAGCTCTGAGGAGGCTCACCAGCCGCCCACGGACGCGTAGTATATTTCCGGGGCGGGTCTGATGCGCTAACTCTAATGTTCGGTTTATCCTTTGTTAGAAATAGTTTTGTCTCATCCTCTTCCTGTACACCCTCTCTCTCCGGAGGCTATGTACAGGGAAGAAGCTATAGAAACGGGTATTCCATATTAATCCTATAAGCAGGAAATTAATCTTTTGAGAGTTTTTCATACATTTCCTTAATTTTATCATCTGTTGGACTTGCTTGATAAGCTGCTTCAATCATCTCTCCTGCACGTTCATCCCCTATTTGATCATACAGAATTGCCAAGTTGTAATACGCCTCTGGTACATCACTTGGTTTATCTAATAGTTGGATGCATTTTTCTAAATCGGCAATTGCTGAATCAATTTCGTTTAAGTGGATATACGCATAAGAACGTTGAAATAAAAACATAGCTTCAAATTCCTCGGGATTTTCCAATCCTTTAGTAGCACTTGTTACAACATCTTCATACCGTTCTTCCTGGATTGATTGCTCCATATTTTGGAGGAGATAGATAGGATTCGCTTCATTCTGATGCATTCCATATATAAACATTCCGATGCACAGTGCAACATAAATAACTAAGGCACCAAGCTGCAATGGAACATTTTTTTTCTTTGGAAAATGTACGATACCAGCTACTATAAAACCAGCAACTAATCCTCCCATATGTGCCGAAACATCTAACTGTGGCATAGCAAATCCTAATAAAATGTTAATGCCTAACAGAATCAAGATATCTCTGCCAATTGTTTGTAGAAAAATACGTCGATGAAATAAGCCAAAATATATAAACGCACCAAATAATCCATACAAAGCTCCAGATGCTCCAGCGGATAAGTTAGTTACAAAGGTAAAACTAGCGATACCCCCACCTATTCCTGCAAGCATATAGATAACGAAAAATCTTGCAGAACCAAATATCCTCTCTGCTAAAGAACCAAAAAAATAAAGGAATAACATATTGGAGGCAAAGTGTAAGAGGCCAATGTGTAAAAACATGGAGGAAATAATCCGCCACCATTCCCCATCCATAATTAACGGGTTATATTTTGCCCCATATTCCATCAATGTAACATTATTTTGACTACCTCCATTTAATTCTAATAAAAGAAAGAAAATAGCATTTATCGCAATAAGAAAATACGTAATAAACGGCTTTCCATAATTAAAAACATTACGCTCTTGTTTTTGTTTTTCCTGAACTTTATGAAACAATTCAACTTTATATTGCTGAGTAGTTGTTTCCATCAGCTCCTCACTTATAAGATCTTCATCGTTTGTAAACGTGACTCCAATATTCTGTCCTAATCTATTTCGTTCTGTTTCTATTTCATCCCCAGATAAGTAATATATCTTCATTTGAATCGGATTTTTATCCTGAACCGTCAATGGTTTTTTCAGTATTTCCCAGCTGTCAATTGGTGAATGTGGGGAAATATAAACATTATGTATTTGAATATCTTTACCTTTTAACAATTTTCTCAGTGCACCAGCCTTTTGAAATACGATGCCGATGTCTTTCTTGAGATGGTTTTTCCAATCAAATCCGTTCGCAGATAACCGAACTACTGTAGAGGTCTTATTTTCATACTTCTCTAACCATATTTCCTCCACTTTATTGTTAAGGTATAACACATCATAACGATGTTCCTTAACCAATTGCTGGGCTATTGAGTACATTAGATAAATTTCGTTGTGCTCCATTCTTTCCCCTCCCCTTACATCATATCAAATTCAACGAATAAATGCTGAATCTAAAATTTGCCTCTATTTATCGTTCTAGTCGTTGATTATATGTTATGACAAAAAAAGAAGCTGTATAAAACCAGCTCCTTTTACGTGGTTGAATCGGTTGATTCCTTGAAAAAGCTTGGGAGAATATTCTTCCGGATAGATGGTAAATTCATGGATATGGAAACAGCTATTTTTCTTAAGAAACTCACCGCTAACATGGCGTTCATGATCTTATAGCGCCATTTATAAACGACAGAAATCATGGTTATAAATATTGTTAATATCATCAATACTCTCATCTAAACACCCCTTCAAAACTGTGGTGTTTATAGTCTTATCCTTCTAGTCAAAAATATTCTATTTAATCAACCCATGCTCAGATAACAAATGCTTTACTGCAATATCATGCGCTTCAACCGATATCCTTTCCACAAGTTGTATATTACTCAGGATAGCAATGGTATTACCTTGATAGGAAGCTAAAAATCGGTCATAGTACCCGCCTCCAAATCCAATTCGAAACCCATGTGAATCAAATACTACCCCTGGAACTAAAATTAGATCCATTTGATGCTTGGAAAGGAATTTTTCTTCAATTGGCTTAGGTTCTAAAAGATTGGAATACACGGTTTCTAACTCTGAGAAGCTATGTAATCGATAGAAGGCCATTTCTTTCTCCTCTGGATAGCATTTCGGAACAGCCATTACTTTTCCCTGTCTCCAGCCCTCTTCAATGATTTCTTTTGTATCCCATTCAAATCCCCTTGATATAGTGACACCAATAATATTGGCTTCCTTCCAGTAGTCAGATTGGAATAAGTTGGTTTGAAGTTTTTTCTCTATCTGGTTTCTTTCCTGGTCAGTTATAGCTTGCAGACGTTGAATGACTTGTTTACGGAGTTGTTCTTTTTGCATGAATCACATCTCCTACTTTTGTCGTATTTAGTAGAAAAAAAGCTTGCTCCTAGCCATTGGTAAGAGCAAGCTTTTCCGTGAATCATTATTTTGTTTCACGGTGTAAAGTATGTTTTTTAAGACGTGGACAATATTTCATAAGCTCAATACGCTCAGGATTCGTACGCTTATTTTTTGTTGTAATGTAATTACGATCTCCCGTTTCAGTACAAGCTAAAGTAATGTTTACGCGCATGTTTTTCCCTCCAAACTTATAGTAAACTTGCATTAATCGCATCTATTAGTTCTTTTCAGACTTATTAATAATAGCAGATGTTTAGCAATCAATCAAGTACATGGAAAAAATTTATGGTTCCCTCGTGTCGAAATGTGTGATATAACTAATAATGTATATGAATGGAGGTTATAGAATGATTATTGCGGGAGTAACCATTGTTGTTGTTGCTGTTGTACTATTTGTACTTTCCTTTTTCTTAAATGACCGCTTTGAGAAAATTGAAAGTGAATTAGAGCAACTATCCATTTCGACAATGCAAGATACGTATCAGCTTAAGAAAAAAGTAAAAGTATTAGAAGAAGAATTACTTACAGAAGATTATCAAGAAACTGATGTTAATTAATCTATTAAAGTAAGGTGGAAAATATGAAGCAGACCATACGTGCATTTGCAGTAGGACTATGTACAGCAGCAATCATTATGCTAGTAGTCTCTTATTTTTCAGATGGCTCGAGTCAAGATTTATCTGACATGCCAATTGAAGATGTATTAAAACATGTAAAAGAACAAGGATATCATGTACTATCTGAAGAGGATTACATATCCTTATCCATGAACCACAAAGTGGAAAAGGAAGAAACCGAGAATTCTTCAGAGTCAGAAGAAGCTAATGAGAACGACAAAGAGGAAGCTAGTGATGAAGAGAAATCCGATGAAAGTGCTAGCGATTCAGACGAAAGTTCTTCTGAGGAATCTTCTAATAATGAGCCAGAAGAGGAACAAGAAGAAGCGGTTAAATCATATACGTTAACTATAGAATCCGGTATGCCATCCTCTGCGATTAGTAATCAACTTGAGGAGAATGGGATTATCGATAATGCAAGAGATTTCAGTAACTATTTAGAAGATAAGGGCTATGCTAATCGAGTTCAACTTGGTGAATTCACGCTGACTAGTGATATGAGTCATTACGAAATAGCAGAAGCACTAACTAGATAAAAGGAAGAGGATTTTAGGTATTAGCCTAATTCCTCTTCCTTTTCTTTAATCATTTAGATCTACTATTTCGCCTTTAACCAGAAATAAAATACTTTCCCCGATATTTGTAATATGATCCGCAAAACGTTCAATATATCGAGCACTGAAAGCGATTTGCATTACATATTGAACCTCTTCGGAGTTGATGGCCGTTTTACTCAACATATCCGTCACTACTTGTTTATAATGTTTATCTACTTTATCATCCATCTGTGCCAATTTGTGTGCAACGGTAATATCTTCTTGTTGAAATGCCATGATCGCTGTATCTAACATTGCTAAAGCAGTATCACGCATCGTCTTTAATTCCTTTGGTAGTTCTTCTAAATAGTGATCTCCTAAGCGTATCGTTGCTTTTGCTATATTCTTAGCATTATCACCCATCCGTTCTATATCGGTGACCACTCGTAACGCAATAATTAAACGTCTTAGATCAGTTGCAACGGGTTGTTGCTTAGCAATTAATAGAATTGCTTTATCATTAATTGCTGCTTCTTCTTTATCAATTACTTTATCATCTTCTACAACTTGTTTTGCTAGCTCTATATCTTGATTAAATAACGCATCCATACATTTAATTAATGCATTTTTAGCCAAATTTGCTAATTGGATGATATCTTGATTCAGTGTATCAATCTCGGAATGGAACTGTCCCCTACTAAGCATAAAATCGCTCTCCCCTAATTAAAGTACACCTATCATAGTCCTTCAATATAAAGGCTATATTAACTATATGTAAAGTTATTGTAAAAAATGTTTCCATGATAAAAACCCTAAGACTTTGGTACTGTCTTAGGGTCTGTGTTATTCGCTTTGATCTTCTTCTATTTCATCATTTTCAGTTGCTGAATTTTCATCGTTTGTACCTTTATCGCGTTGCTCTTTAAGTGTAAAATAAGCCTCCATTATTCTACGAGTAATATTTTGGTTAATTTGGTAATCCGTATTTGTATCTAAGTTGGGTACAATTACTGATAAGGCAATCTCAGGATTATCATATGGAGCATATGCTACCATCGTTAGATTAATGGTTTTGTATAACGTACCGTTTATCGTAATATCATTCTGAGCTGTACCAGTTTTCCCGGCTGCTTTAAAATTAGTGCCTCTAAAATAGCTATATGACGTCCCACCTGGCTCCTGATATACTTGACGGAAGCCTTCTTGAACTCTTGCAATTAGACTGTCATCCATTACGATTTTATTTAATACTTTTGGATTTACACTTTTATAAATGGATCCCATGTTCTCATCATTCGTCGATGGATTACGAACTTCCTTCAAGAAATGTGGTTGTACACGGTAACCACCATTAGCAATAGTAGACACATATTGAGCAAGCTGCATGGCACTAAACGTATCATACTGACCAATCGCATAGTCCATTAGTAAGCCGGCTTCTTTTTTAGGTCCCGTATAGCCAGTTGTTTCATTTGGATAATCAACACCGGTTTCTACACCTAAGCCGAATTGTTTAAAATAATTTCTCATTTGTTCAAATGCAGCCGGATCAAAACTAATCTTCTTATTTTCGTAATAATTATATTCTCCACCCATTTTCATCGCTATATAGAACATGTATACGTTGGAAGAACGTCTAAGCGCATCTAAATCATTAACATGTCCTAAATTTGTCCAAGAACCCTTTTGTGGGGTTCCGAGGATTTTAATTGGTGTATCATATACGCTATTGCCAGGACTGATAACACCTGATTCATATCCTGCAAGGACGGTAGCCCCTTTAACAGTGGATCCAGGTCGATAGCCGTCCGTCATTGTTCGAAAGGCTGAATCTACAATTTCATCTTGCTCAATCACACTAGTTTCTGGATCATCTAAATAACTCTGACCAGCAACTGATAATAACTCACCAGTATGTGGATTCATCACTACCGCTAAAGCATGTTGAAGGTATTTATTTTTCCCACCTTGTGTAGCAGCTTTAAGTTCTGATCTTAGTATTTCATC
Organism: Ornithinibacillus proteolyticus; assembly: GCF_039581225.1. Lineage (NCBI taxonomy): Bacteria > Bacillati > Bacillota > Bacilli > Caryophanales > Bacillaceae > Ornithinibacillus > Ornithinibacillus proteolyticus. Next base: position 58,506 of record NZ_JBCPXV010000003.1, read on the forward strand.
TACCATTTCTTGAAATTCCATGTCAATACTAAGAACTAAGTCCTTACCACTTTCACCAGGTACCACTACTTCCGAATCAAGAATGACACCACTTTTACTCATCGTATATTTAACCTGTTCTTTCCTACCTCTTAACAGGTCTTCATATTGCTTTTCTAATCCAGTATCACCAACTCGATCATTACGATTATAGCCCTTGGCTAAATAGGTATCAATCGATTCGGCCGGTATCCCCTCTTTTTCGGTTGTCACATTTCCTAAAAGATTTCGTAAAGTTTGTTCAAAAGGATATTCACGTACCCAATCTGTTGTGGCATTAATACCAGGTAAGGACGCTAAGTGTTCTGCAACTTTTGCATATTCCTCCGGCGTCACATTTTCACTTTTTACAATTTGAGGTGATAATGAATAGGCACGGTCAAGCTCTTTTTTAATGAGGATAATTTCAAGATCCTGCTCAGTAAGATCTTCATATTCTTCTTCCGTGATTCGCTTAAGTACCGTATTATATTGTTCCGCTGGATCCATTTCAGCAGCTTCCTCTGTAGTTAACTTCTCCTTTACCTCTTCATCATGTAAAAGGTACCAATACTCTTTTTTATCCCGTTCAGTTATTCTGTTAATTTGTTTTTTTCTTTTTTCAGGATCCGGGTCGAACATATCAATATATTTCGAAAGTTCCTGTGCAACCTTCAACCGATCATTTGCCTGTACACCTTTAGGTGGCGTATACGTAATGGCATACATCGGCTTGTTTTTTACTATTACATTGTAGTTCCGATCATATATCTCTCCACGCGGTACCGGTATCTTCGTTATATCTTCTGTTGTTTTATTTATTTCTTCCTGAAAGCTTTCCCCATTAAGTATCTGGACTATTCCAAGCTGTAAAATAAGCACCGCAAACAATAAAAATACTATAAAAAATAATATATTTAATCGAAAGGGAAGTTGGGCTTTTTGTTTTTTTTCCTTCTTCATATTTCTCCCCCATTATAAGCAAAATTTAGATTCTCTCTATCTCTATATTATAGCATTAATGATTGAAAAATTTAACGGTTTTTTTCATCAGTCACCTGATCTTTTATGAGTACGTCCTTTTTGTTTGAACTAGTTAAATAAATATTTCTGCCATAGAGATAAACACCTAAGTGCATAGCCCCAAATACAACAAGTAGAATAGGAATTATTTTCTCTGTTTCAAATATGGTGATACTTAAGATGAAGGTCATAATAGAGATAACTCGGCCAATATTCGTAAATAATTCTCTAACTACGATATATTCAATGCGTAATTCGCCTGCTTTCCATGCCTTTCCAATGACATCATATGTCATGGATGCATAGGGTACATTTACAATAGGGTATGCAATACCAATAATAATACCGTAGATGATTAACGTACTATAGCTAGCATGGATTAAAATAACGAATAATGCGAGGTATAGCATCAAACTACCAATCAGGATAGCCTTTTTACGCTTGGAAGGCTTTATAAATTTCGTAGCTAGAAAATAAAAAACAAAGGAAAAACCAGAGAAGCACAGATTAAACATACCAAGTGAAAGTTCACTTTGTGTCACGATATATACCCAGATAGTAATGACAAATAGGAAAATTCCCTCACGTAATCCCTGAAATAAATGAGCCTTCAGTATTCGATCCCAATTTTTATTATGATTCTTCTCTATAACGACACGCTTAAATAGATAATCACCTTTTGCAGGTCTTCTAATCAAAAAGAAGCTACAGGCTACCGCACAAATGAATAAAATGAAGGAAGCTGTAAATATAGTACTATACCCAATATTAGCTGGCATCTTGGAAATAATAAATCCAGCTGTAATTGGACCAATCATGCCACCTAAAGATTGTAAAACACCTAAAAAACCGTTAAAAAGATCCCGAGTCTCCGGTTCAGTAATCTCAAATGTTAGTACATTAAACGCTAACCAATAAAAGCCATAACCAATACCTAATAAACTTCCTAATAATAGGTTAAAATATGCTGCTTTCTCTCCTATCATAAGTACCGTTAAAAAAAACAACGATAAAAATATAACACCTAATCTTAAAACAATGACGCGATCCACCTTTTTCGCTATTTTTCCAGCTACTATAAAGGTAATCGGTTGAAACACAAAGATAGCAAGATTATAAAAGGCTATCGTGTAATAATTTCCTTCTGCTTGCTTCCATAAGTAAATATTTACAAATGTATTGGATAAATATATACCTAATGAATATAGTCCACCTATTACTAATAATAGGATCAAATCTCGATTGATTTCTGTTTTGCCGAAAACAAATTGTAAGCTTTTATGCATAGTGAATTGCCCCTTTTCTCTCTTTCCTTAGTGTGAGCAATTCAAATAGAGATATACGAAAAGAAAAAAGGATGTCACAAAGAGACTTATCTCTCTGTGACATCCTATTATCTATAAAAAACATTATTTAGCTTCACTGTAGTTTTTCGCAACTTGATCCCAGTTAACAACGTTCCAGAATGCTGAAACATAGTCAGGACGTTTGTTTTGGTAGTTTAAGTAGTAAGCATGCTCCCAAACATCAAGACCTAATACTGGTGTTTTCCCTTCCATTAAAGGAGAATCTTGGTTTGGAGTACTTGTTACTTCTAGTTCACCATTGTTTACTACTAACCATGCCCAACCTGAACCAAAGCGAGTTTTTGCAGCATTTTCAAATTCCTCTTTGAATTTTTCAAAGCTACCAAATTTAGCATTAATCTTGTCAGCTAGTTCACCAGTTGGTTCTCCACCACCATTTGGAGAAAGAACTTTCCAGAATAAGCTATGGTTATGGTGACCTCCACCATTGTTACGTACAGCAGTACGGATGCTTTCTGGTACTGCATCCAGATTGCTAATTAACTCTTCAAGGGATTTACCTGCTAAATCGGATTTTCCTTCAAGCGCAGCATTTAAGTTTGTAACATAAGTATTATGATGCTTTGTATGATGGATGTTCATTGTTTCTTTATCAATAGTTGGCTCTAATGCATCATATGCATAAGGTAATTCTGGTAATTCAAATTTTGCCATAATGAAATCCTCCTTCAATAATCTATTAGTTAGGGATAAAATACCCTTCACATGAAAGATTATCAGAGGTTTCCAGTTCTTGCAAATTATTTGCCCTTGTAACGTTATCTGTTGAGGAGATAGAAAAAAACCCAATAAAAAAAACAAGCGATTTGCTTGTACAAAATGGTGGCTTGGGACGGAATCGAACCGCCGACACATGGATTTTCAGTCCATTGCTCTACCGACTGAGCTACCAAGCCTTGCTATATTTCATAAAAAAACATAATAAAATTTTCTTGCCATGTTTTGACCCCTGCATCTTCTAGATTATTCAAGGATGTTTATGCTTCGGGGTTACTCGTAGGTTATTCGGTGGGTGTGTTGCTCGTTGCTCTACCGACTGAGCTACCAAGCCTTGCTATATTTCATAAAAAAACACAATAAAATTTTCTTGCCATGTTTTGACCCCTGCATCTTCTAGATTATTCAAAGATGTTTATGCTTCGGGGTTACTCGTAGTTAATTCGGTGGATGTGTTGCTCGTTGCTCTACCGATTGAGCTACCAAGCCTTACGCTATGATGTAAAAAAAGTATCATTGATTATGTATGGAGGAGGTAGAGGGATTCGAACCCCCGCGCGGTTTGACCCGCCTGTCGGTTTTCAAGACCGATCCCTTCAGCCAGACTTGGGTATACCTCCGAGTTATATGGTGGACCCTGCAGGACTCGAACCTGCGACCGATCGGTTATGAGCCGATAGCTCTAACCAACTGAGCTAAGGGTCCTTCGTTATATGGGGCGACCGGTGGGAATCGAACCCACGAGTGCCGGAGCCACAATCCGGTGCGTTAACCACTTCGCCACGGCCGCCATGATGTTTAAACTAAGATAAGTAATGGTAGCGGCGGAGGGGATCGAACCCACGACCTCACGGGTATGAACCGTACGCTCTCGCCAGCTGAGCTACGCCGCCATGTTGTTGGCTCCACAGGTAGGATTCGAACCTACGACCGATCGGTTAACAGCCGATTGCTCTACCACTGAGCTACTGTGGAAAATTATCAATCTTGTAAGTAAGAAGAAGATGTCTTCTCTTTAAGTGGCACGAGATATAATATAACATGTTCAATCTTTCGTGTCAACTATTATTCTAATTTAATTTATGTAAATCTTACTTTCTGTCGAAAACGACAATAATTACTATATCACCTTTATATAAAAATAGCAACAAAAATTTACAAAAAAAATAAAAAGAGAGGAAAAAACCTCTCTCTTTATATATTTAATGGTCCTCTAACACCGCTTCTGCAATGTTAACTGCATGATCACCGATACGTTCTAAGTTCGATATAATATCAACAAAGACGATACCTGCTGATACAGAACAATCCCCTTCATTCATACGGATAATATGCTTTTTACGATAGCTTCGTTCCATTTTGTCGATTTGATCCTCTTTTTGAACAACTGCCAATGCCTCTTCACGATTCCCCGTATCAAGCGCCTTAATCGCTTGCTTAACGGTTGACATGGTTAAGTCAAACATATTATTTAAATCCTCTTGTGCCCTATCCGTAATCACTACTTTATTAGATATTTTATAATCAATTAACTCCACTACATTTTCAAAATGGTCGCCAATTCGTTCAATATCTCGCACTGTATCCATTAATACCGTGTGCTTTGCACTTTCAAATTCAGACAATGAACCACCAGAAATGTCAATAAGATAATCGGTTATACTTCGATCTAAACTGTTTAGTGCGCCTTCAATCTGTAAAGCCATTTCAGCATGTTTCGTTTGGTTCGTTGATAAATACAAGCTTGTCTCTTCCATGCCTTGATATGCATATTCACCCATCCGAACTATTTCAGCCTTTGCTTGGTCAAGTGCTAGTGCTGAAGATTGTTGAATGAAAATCGGGTCTAAATGCTTCGGTTTGTACTCGATTGTAGTATCCTTTCCTGGTACAAGCTTCGTTACCATCCATGCTAGTAAGCCAATGAATGGGAACTGAACTATTGTATTTAGTATATTAAAGCTACCATGTGCAAAAGCAATGGTCATTTCAGCGTTTAACATCAGTTTCTCTTGTAAAAACATCACATATTGTGTGAATGGATGTAGTAATAATAAAAAGACAGTCGTACCTACTAAGTTAAAGATGACATGTACTGCAGCTGCACGGCGAGCAGCAACAGTAGCACCTAAAGATGCTATAACAGCTGTAATAGTTGTCCCAATATTATCACCAAAAAGGACTGGTAATGCAGCATCTAATCGGATGGCTCCTTCAGAATAAAGCCCCTGCAAAATACCAATTGTCGCACTAGAGCTTTGGACGATAACAGTAAACAGTACCCCAATAACAACCCCTAATACGGAATGCTCACTCATACTTAAGGTTAATTCTTGGAATGCTTCTAATGAACTTAAAGGCTTCATACCACTACTCATTAATTCTAACCCATAAAATAATGAGCCAAAACCAAACACGACTTGACCAATAGCAGTAACCTTTTGATGTTTAAAGAAAAAGATCATTAAGGCACCAATTGCAAGAATCGGTAATGAATACGCACCGACATCGATACCGATGATAAATGCTGTAACCGTAGTACCAATATTCGCACCCATAATAACACCGATGGCTTGTCTAAGTGTCATAAATCCGGCACTAACTAAACCTACAGTCAGTACGGTCGTACCTGAACTACTTTGGATTAAAATAGTCACTACTATACCCGCAAGTACTCCAAGAAACGGATTACTCGTAAAACGGTCTAAAATTTCTCGCAAACGATCTCCGGCAGATTTTTGTAATCCATCTCCCATATATTTAATACCTAGAAGAAAAATACCTAAACCACCGATGAATTCAAAAATCAGCGTCTGCACGTCTATTTCCAATGGATATTCGCCCCTTTAATTATGTTGTCTTATGTAACCCTTATTGGCACACCTTAATCATTATTGAAAAAAGAATCCATTTTGTAAAGTAATTATTAAAAACTTTACACAAAATTTACATTGAAATTCCGACAAGAAAGTACAAATTCATCCAATAAACGTATTGTGTGTAAAAGGCAAAAAAAAATTCTTAGGAGGCTTCTAAGAATTTTTTTTACGTTCTACTAATATTTTTGTTCCATCTACTTCCGTTACGACAACCTCTGTTCCTTTTGGTATCCATTGACCATTCGAAATAGCACTATAATCTTTATTTCCAAGTCGTATCGTACCAACCGGACGTAAATCATTTAATGTAACCGCTTCTTGATTTAATAACGTTTTATATTCAGCATTGATAGAATTATATCCAGCCTCACTAGTCAATTTATCCTTTAAGGTAATCTTATTCCACATATCTCTACGTTTAAATACTTTTAAGAATAACAGTGATCCTGCTGCCCCTAGTATTACCCCTAATACCGCATATGCTCCGGCGGCAAAATTTGGTGCCGGTAACGCAACCGCTGCGATCATGGCAGCCGTTCCAATAGTTGCTAAGGTTCCATCATTTAATACTTTACCATCTATAATGATAAGTGCAATTCCAATAAAATAAATGACAAGCATAAGAATAAGGGAGTCCGTTTCCAAATATACTGAAAAATAAACCGTTATAAATCCTATACCTAATAAAGCAAATATACCACGCATATTTACTAATATTTCTCCAATTAAAAATAATGTTGCTAAGCCAGTGATGATAATAGCAATCCACTCTTGAGAAAATATTTCCATATTCTTCTCCCTCTCCAAATTAATCTTACTTTATATACGTTTGTAAATAATAAATGGTTTCATAATAAGGAGTAACTCATGAAAAAATTTATTCTTACTGTATGTATTATACTATTATTGATTAGTATCTATAAAGACTTAAACACCGGAACTAACATATCAAAGCAAAATGAAAGTCAGGATTCTTCCCTAACTGAAAACACCGCTTTTGAACCAATCAAAATAAAAACAGAACGAGGTGACACAGTGCTCAGCGTCACCGAACGACTTAACCCAACGATACACAATATAAATATAGAACAAATACGCATAGATTTTTCTACATTGAATCCAACAGTAGACCCTGATCAACTGCAAGTGAACCGCTATTATTTCTTTCCAAAATATAATGGTTATGGAAATAATTAGTCGAAATATAAAAGAGGCCAGGTAGCGAACCTAGCCTCCTCGTCTATACGAAAGGTAATATAAACAGTGTAATGATAATGGAGATTGCGCCTGCTACGATTGCAATATTACCAAGGGTATTTGCATGGCGATTCTTTGCCATAAACCCTACAACAATCCCAGCACCGCCTAAAAGAATTGGTGCCCAGAAGAATGAGGCAATAGATAACACTAAGGCTATCCAACCGATTGAAGTATTCGCTTCACTTTTTTCCTCGTCAAGGGCTACATTTCTGTAGTCATCTGCTGTTAATTCAGCAGCTGTTTCCTCATCACGGCTACTGTAATAAAGTCCATCCACGTGACGTGATGAAATATCGTCTTCACCATGCTTCGGAGCGTTCTCCACATTATTGGTACGAATTTTATCGTCCATGATTGACCTCCTTCTATAAAATGATGAGGTGCAATTATAGTTTATGATGAAAAACGAATCTTATAATGTTACTTTTTACCACCGGGAGAATTAACCATTTTCCATAAAACGGTGAGAACAAGTTGATAAAAGTAGCTGGTAAGCATATAGTGGTAAACAAAGAGAGGTGTATGTTATGTCAGTGTTTATAAAACAAATTATTCTCAATAAAATGAGACAAATTACTGGGGAAGATATTTTACAATATTCAGGGGAATACGGGTTTACGATTACGAGACAGCAGGCCGAGGAAATTGCCAATTATGTTCATACTAAAAAAATTGATCCATTTGACAAAAGAGAGCGAGAAAAGATGCTCCACGATCTAAGTGAAATTACCGATCGCCAAACCGCCTTAAAAGCTGATAGACTTTTTCATGAATTAATAAAATCATACGGACTAGAGCATTTATTTAATTAAAAAAAGCTACCTAGGTAAGAAATTTACCTTCTAGGTAGCTTATCTATTTACGCATGATAAAACAAGTTTAAGTAAAGAACAAGAGGCTGAGACAGCGATACTCGAACCGTATCCCAACCTCTATGGCTTAATAATCGAATTAAACCGGACACTAAACATCATGATAAACTTGCTAATCATCGTCTTGGCATCTCGTTAATTTATTGATTCATAATTAATTCTTGTAATTCCGGGTTAAATGACCCATTTCGAATCATTTCTATTTCAAATTTATATGGCGCTTTTTTACTCTTCTTGTCTAAACCTACATAAGGTGTTTCCAATATTTTAGGTAGTGTCGCTAATTGCGGGTGATGGATAATATAATGTAGTGCATCAAACCCAATATGGCCAAACCCTATGTTTTCATGACGATCCTTATGTGCTCCTCGCTCATTTTTAGAATCATTTACATGGACGACCTTTATTCTATCCACACCAATAATTTTATCAAACTGTTCTAGAACACCATCAAAATCATTCACAATATCGTAACCAGCATCATGAACATGACAGGTGTCAAAACATACGGATAACTTATCGTTATGGGTAACACCCTCTATAATCTGGGCAATTTCTTCAAATGTTCTACCTATTTCTGAACCTTTTCCAGCCATTGTTTCTAACGCAATCTGAACTTTATCATCTTTCTCTAATACTTCATTCAAACCCTCAATTATCTTTTGAATTCCTTCTTCTGGTCCAGCACCTACATGGGCACCTGGATGAAGTACAATCTGTTTTGCACCAATAGCTTCCGTACGATCGATTTCACTTCTTAAGAAGTTAACTCCTAATTCAAAGGTTTCTGGTTTCGTTGTATTTCCAATATTAATAATGTACGGTGCATGGACAACAATATCCTGAATACCGTTTTCCGCCATATGCTTAAGCCCTGCTTCAATATTTAATTCTTCGATTGGCTTTCTCCTCGTATTCTGTGGTGCACCAGTATAGATCATCAACGCATTTGCGCCATAAGAGACCGCTTCTTCACTTGAAGCTAGCAACATTTTTTTGCCGCTCATTGAGACATGCGAACCAATTTTTAACATAACGACTTTACTCCCCCATTATTTCTTTCTATTTTTACTTTTAATCATATTTTTCTTAATGGATTCCTGTTGTCTTTTCATCTTTTTCTTATAGCCCGGTTTTACCTTCTTAGGCTTACGAACCTGCTTCCATGCTTCTTTTTCAACCTCTGTTGTTGTCTTCAGACGCAGATTTCGTTCATTCCATGCTTTTGCATCTTTCCACTCGCCATTTCTTACATCATAAAAAACAAATTCTAATCCTTTTTGTTCAAGCTTTTCGATTAGCTTGATATCTTCTTCTCGATATAGGCTAATAGCAGTTCCTTCCATTCCAGCCCGTGCTGTTCTACCTACACGGTGAATATAGAACTCTTCCTCTTTCGGAAGTTGTGCATTTATGACATGACTTACTCCTTTAATATCAATTCCTCTTGATGCTAAATCAGTAGCAACTAAATATTGATATTTAAGACTTTGAATCTCTTTTAAAATCCGCTTTCTTTCCCGAGGTGTAAGCCCACCATGAATAATCCCTACATTAAGACCTTTTTCTAACAGTTTTTCATGAAGTTTATCTGCATTCTCTTTACCGTTAGTAAAAATAATGGCTAGATAAGGATTGATTGCCTCGGATAGTTGATAAATGATTTCATCTTCTGCACGATGCTTAACAGCAACTAAACGGTGCTCCATTGTTTCAGGAGATAATTCATTAGCAATCTTAACATGTAGTGGATTTTCTAAATACTTTTTAAAGAAGTGTTCTAATCGTTGTGGAATGGTTGCAGAGAATACCATTAATTGTATATCTTGCTTACAACGAATTAATAATTGATCTAATGTCTCAATAAAACCTAAATCAAGCATTAAATCCGCTTCATCAATGACAAAGGAAGTAGCAGAATAAATCGATATCGCTTCTTCTTTTACTAAGTCTAAAATACGACCAGGGGTACCTACAATAATATGTGGAGGCTCTTTCAATTTATCAATCATCTTTTGTTTATCGGTTCCTCCAACTAACAGCTTCGTTTTCCACTCCTCTTCTTTACCGGCTAATTTGATAATTTTTTTCACTTCATCATATAGCTGTGTCGCAAGTTCGCGTGTTGGTGCTGTGATTACACTTTGTACTTCTTTTTTACTCGCGTCTAATTGATTAAAGATTGGAAGTAAAAAAGAGTGTGTTTTTCCTGAACCAGTATGGGATTGTCCAATGACACTTTGCCCTTTTAAAATAGCAGGAATTATTTTCTGCTGGATTTCTGTTGGTTGCTTAAATTCCAAGCTTTCAATTACACCCAGTATAATTGGGTTGAATGATATTGATTTAAATGTCTTATTCATACGATTACTCCTTTAAGTGCCTTACCAAACTAAATTACTATCGATATTGAAAAGGGTCTGTATTCGTCTCCGAAACAATTATTTCAAGTGATTTATCTAAGGTTGCATCTTCTTTGATTTGTTGTTCTAAATATTGTTTCGTAGCAGACTTCATGACTTTTTCTATATAATGCCCAGCATCAATAACAGAAATTCCCATTTCAATCGCTTCTTGTGCTACATGGAATGTCATATCCCCAGTAATGTAAACATCTGCCTTCTTTTGTAATGCAGCGTGAATATAATTTTCACCACTTCCACCTAACACAGCTACTCTTTTAACTTTACGGTTATAATCTCCAGATACTCTTAAGTGATCCACCTCTAGTACTTGCTTTACTTTTGTCACAAATTCATCTAATGACGTTACTTCCTTTATATTTCCAACTCGGCCAATTCCAAACTTCTCACCTTCATTTTCTAATGAAATGACATCATATGCCACTTCTTCATATGGATGAGCAGCAATCATTTCTTTTAATACATTGGAAAGAATTGTATGCTGGACGATTGTTTCCACTTTCACCTCTGGAACCATCTCAAGTTGATTCTTTTTCCCGATAAAAGGATTCGCTTCATCTAAAGGCATAAATGTGCCCGTCCCTTTGGTCTGGAATGTACAATGACTATAATGACCAATGTGGCCAGCCCCTGCATTAGCTAGTGCATTTGTCACAACTTCTATATGGGTTTCTGGTATATAGACAACAACTTTACATAATGAATCTTCATTCGTTTCTATTAATACTTCCTTATCTTCAAGACCAAGTAAATCAGCTAATAAATCATTTACGCCACCTTTTGCAACATCAAGGTTCGTATGTGCTGCATACACGGTAATATCATGCTGAATTAGCTTTCTAATCATTCTTCCACGCCAGTTGTCAATATTAATTTGTTTTAGGGGTTTGAATAATAATGGGTGATGTGCAATGATTAAATCGACCTTATTTTCAATTGCCTCATCTACTACAGACTCTAGTACATCTAATGTAACCATGATTTTTTTTACTGGTTTATTGTATGAACCTACCTGTAAGCCTATATTATCCCAATCGTATGCGAAAGCTTTTGGAGCCCATTTCTCCATAAGGTTAAAGATATGTGCGTTAGTTGTCTTGGTCATAACGTAGCACCTCCTCAATCCAACTTAATTGCTCCTCAAATTTCCCTATTTTCATGGTATCTTGTACTTTAGCTTGCTTCATCTGACGAATAACGTTTGTTAATTTATCTCGTTCAGACTTCCATTTTTTAAAGAACAATGCATCTCGTCGGTTTAATAAAATCGGGCCAAAAAGTAATTGTTGCTCGGATAGTGTTTCCTTATCATTTGACCGTTTCCCAACAATAATTTCATAGATATGTCCATTTTCTTCTAGTATAGCTTCATCCCCAATAATAAAACCATTCTCTATGTACCAACTACGTACATTTTTTTCATCGACATTTGGCTGGGCAATAATTAAATTGACATTATTGAGCTTGTCCTTCCCATTTTCTAGGATCGAACGGATTAACGCTCCACCCATACCAGCAATAACTACCTGATTCACTTCTCCTTGTTGTAGAACAGCCAAACCATTACCTAATCTTGCTTCAATAACATCCTGTAGCTGGTAGGTGTTAATCGTATCGATTGCACTAGATAGTGGTCCTTCATTTACTTCTCCAGCAATTGCTCTTGCGGTCGAATCATTACTGCATACATAACAAGGCAAGTACGCATGATCAGATCCAATATCGGCAAAATGTGCTCCTTTTGGTAAATAAGAAGCGACCTTTCGCAGTCTATTAGATAACTTTATTTCCTCTGCCATAACTAGCCTCCTCTTTCAAATACATAATAAAAGAAAAGCTTTCTGTATTATATCAGAAAGCTTTCCCCGACACTATTTATTTCTTCTCACTTAACCATTCAGAAATAATTGCAATTTCTTCTTCAGCAAGCTGCCCTTGTTGAGCTGGCATTCCGCCTTCTGTACCATTGGTAATGATATCTTTAATTTCATCTAAAGATAATTCAGAACCAACTGCATCTAAAGCAGGTCCCATACCACCAGAAAGGTCTGCCCCATGACAATGTAAGCAACTCGTTTCATAAATCTCTTCCGGATCTTCCATGATTACGTTATCAGCTTGTCCTTCGTCCCCTTCAGCAATCTGTGTCCTTTGATGATTACCCACAAAAGAAATAACAATTACTGCTAGTACCCCGACAATGGCAATCATTGCAAAGGGGATTAATGGGTTTCGTTTCATTAGTATTTCCTCCTTATGTATCCCCAGAATAAAAAATTATTCCACATAGCTATATCTATTCTATATGAAAAATGCTTTAGTTGAAAGAAAAAAGATGTGAAAAATTTACGAACAATAACAAAATAATAGCTAAAACACTTGACAACATTAAATAACGATAGCGAAGTTTTTTCCCTAACCAATACCAAAATACAAAAATTAGCAGAAATATCGTTATGGTAACATATGGGTTTATTTGAAGTGCATTCGTAATTAAATCTGTAGTCATTAATAATATAACTAGTGGAACAATAACTGAAATATGTACATAGTTTATCTTATTCCTATAAAAATAACGAAACACCCAAATAGAATATCCCAAAAAAAGAACTAAAATACTCAGTTGCAAAATGAAACTAAATTGAGTAAAATAAACTACAAGAAATGAAAACGGTACCATTAACACTAAAAGGATTAGCTGAATATAAAGGAAAGGTTTATACTTTTCCTTCTTTATATCCGATAACGAATTATCGTTCCCTTGTGTATATAATGCTAACAAGAAATCACACTGTGATTCAGGAAGTAATTTATGCTCCTTCCAATACAGGATTTCTTTTACAATGGTACTAGTACGATCATCTGCCAATTTCATCACCCCGATGCAGATTTAACGACATACAAAAAAGAAAGAAGGAAAGTCATTGCTCTTATACGACCAATGACCAACCCAATTAATCTAAAAAGTCTTTTAAACGTTTACTACGACTAGGGTGTCTTAGCTTACGAAGTGCTTTTGCTTCAATCTGACGAATTCTTTCACGAGTTACACCAAATACTTTACCGACTTCTTCTAAGGTACGAGTGCGACCATCATCTAGACCAAATCGTAATCGAAGAACATTTTCTTCTCTGTCGGTTAATGTATCTAATACATCTTCTAATTGCTCTTTTAATAATTCATAAGCAGCATGATCAGAAGGTGAGATTGCTTCCTGGTCTTCAATAAAGTCACCTAAGTGTGAATCGTCCTCTTCACCAATCGGTGTTTCTAATGAAACAGGTTCTTGTGCAATTTTTAGGATTTCACGAACTTTATCAGGCGTTAAATCCATTTCTTCACCAATTTCTTCTGGTGTTGGTTCACGACCTAGATCCTGTAATAACTGTCTTTGAACACGAATAAGTTTATTAATCGTTTCAACCATGTGTACAGGTATACGAATCGTTCTTGCTTGGTCAGCAATAGCACGAGTAATGGCTTGGCGAATCCACCAAGTTGCGTACGTACTAAATTTAAAGCCTTTACGATAATCAAATTTTTCAACAGCTTTAATAAGACCCATATTACCTTCTTGGATTAGGTCAAGGAATAGCATTCCTCTACCGACATATCGCTTAGCAATACTTACTACTAAACGTAAGTTAGCTTCTGCTAGTCGTTTCTTAGCTTCCTCATCACCTTGTTCAATACGAGTAGCTAACTCAATTTCTTCTGTAGCAGATAATAAATCCACACGACCGATTTCTTTTAAGTACATTCGTACCGGATCATTAATTTTAATCCCTAGTGGTACGCTTAAGTCATTGATATCAAATTCTTCTTCTTTTTCGATTTCTTTCATTTTCGGGTCATCATCAGACTCACCAATTACATCAATACCTTGATCAGCAAGATTTTCATAGAATTCATCCATTTGATCTGGCTCGATTACAAAGCTAGATAGGCGATCTGCGATTTCCTCGTAGGCAAGTACACCACGTTTCTTACCAATCTCTACAAGCTGTTCTTTCGCTTGTTCTAAAGTTAACTCAGGCTCATTTTCTTTTGTTTGTGAAGTATTATTGTCAGCCATGAGTCCCCCTCCTTCCATACTACTTAAATCAATTTAAATGCTTAACTTGTCTTTGTAATTCTATTATCTTTAGTGCAATTTGCGCTGCTTTAATTGGGTCATTCTGCTGTTCAGCTAATCGTTGTTCGGCTTTCAGCTGCTTAATGCTTACCCCTGCACTACTTTCATTACGAATAATCTGTATATAATCATTAATTTCTCTATCACTAATTTCCGTCTGGGTAGGAATTAACGCAAGTTCAATAACCAATTTCCTTAATTTCTCATCTACGATACGTTCAATGAATAGGCTAACATCTTCCAAGTTATCCTCTTCATAAAACGCATATAAGTGTGTAGCGATGATTTTGTGATCATCAATATTGAAGGAAACGCCAATATCCTCCTGGACCTTATCAGCGATGGACCGATTCTGAAGCATGTAAGCCAAGAGCTGTCTTTCAGCATTATGGAAAGCTGGTAATAATTTACCTCTTGACTTTTCTACCCTATTAGTATATCTGTCTTTTTCCCTCTTATCCTTACTGGTACCGAGTTTTTGTCGGTATTGTTCTATTTCTCCTAATAAGGATTCCATTGAAATATTATATTCTGTACTTAGTTCTTTTACGTAAAATTCTCTTTCAACAGAACTATCTAGGTGAGCAATTTCTTTAAGAACTTCTTCTAGATACTGGAGGCGATCACCTTCAAGACTTAAGTTAAAGTCTTTTTTTAAATACTGCATGTAAAAACTCATAAAGGTTTTACTTGCTCCAATAATCTCTCGCTTAAAGGCTTCTCCACCAAATTTTTGAATGTAACTATCGGGATCAAGTTTATCCTTTAAGCTCGCAATTTTCACTTGACAGCCAATCTCCTGAAGTAATTTCGCCGCTTTATAAGTAGCTTCCACTCCAGCATTATCACCGTCATAACAAATTACAATAGTTTCCGCGTATCTTCTAAGAAGCTTCGCTTGTACTTCGGTAAGCGCTGTCCCCATGGTAGCTACCACATTTTGGACACCAGATTGAAATGCCGTTATAACATCCATATATCCTTCAAACAAGACTACCTCATTTTGTTTTCGGATATATTTCTTTGCTAAATCAAAGTTGTATAACATTTTACCTTTTTGAAACATATCGGATTCAGGACTATTTAAGTATTTTGGTTCCTGTCCCTCCATTGCCCTTGCACCGAATGCAACCGTTCTACCTAGATGATTTCGAATCGGGAATATAACCCTTCCTCTAAATCGATCTATAACGGAATCATCTTGTCCCCTGGTAAGAAGGCCATATTTTACTAGCATTTGCTGATGAAAGCCTTTCTTCTGCAAGAATGTAGCTGTAAAATCCTTCGTATTAGGTGCATACCCAAGTTGAAACGTATCTATCGCTTCATTAGTAATACCCCTCTCCTGAAGATAATCCAAACCTACTTTTCCATCCTTGGTATAACGTATTAGATGGTGATACAGTTTCGTTAACCATTCATGTGCAGAAAGTACTTGTTGACTTTCTTTGGATAATGAAGATTCTTGTTTAATGGCATGTTCGGGAAGCTCAATACCAGAACGATCTGCAAGATGCTTAATTGCTTCAAAAAAGTTAAAACTTTCCATCTCCATTAAGAAGGTCACTACATTCCCTCCCTTTCCACAACCAAAGCAATGAAAGATTTGCTTTTCTTGTGTTACAGAGAAGGATGGTGATTTTTCACCATGAAAAGGACAAAGTCCAAAATAATTCCTACCTTGTTTCTTTAATTGGACATATTCACCAATCACATCCACGATGTCATTAGCATTACGAATTTGTTCAATTAATTCATCAGATATTTGGTTCGCCATATAAACCACCAGATTTCAGGATTTCATATACTATTTATTCGATATCCTCCTAATAAAATCCTTCATATTTCGACAAGTTTTTTGAGATAGTCGAAAAAAATTCCTTCTATTATGAAAAACGCTTAGAAGGATATAGAAGTCATCTTGATTTGCATTAGGTTTGTTTTACTGTATAATCCTAAAATTTATAGCCTAGACTGTTTTTGATAAGTCTAATAATACTATTCTACAAAAAAATGCAGATTCCTTCTTTAAAATGAATGTTTTATTTTTCAGAATATCTCCTAAAGTTTCTTTGTACTATTCTATACAATATCAAGTATTTTTACACAAAAATTTATTATAATACATTTCCTTTAAAATTACTATTAATTAAATTAAAATATGCAAGTTTTTTTATTACTTTTTTTAAAACCGTAGTAAAGAGGCCGGGACAAAAGAATTTATCTAAAAGGAAAAACCAAATGATACGCAAAGACCTCGCTCCGGAAATATACTTGCGGTTGCTTCCAGCACAGGGGCGACATCTGCTCGAAAAAACCTCGCAGTGTCTACTTTACCGCCGGGCGGCTGCCTTAGCCTCCTCGTGCTACTTCTTTAGGGGTCTCAACCTTGCCCTTTCCTCCCGCAGGAGTCTACGTATATTTCCGGAGCTAGTATCCTGTATCATTCGGTTTTACATTTAATTCTTTTCGTTTTGTCCCAGCCTCTAACAAACTAATTATTCTTTTATTAAACGTAAAATGTGGTTGGCTGTTTCTTCTACAGCTTTATTGGATACATCAACAACTCTACATCCAATTCTTTCCACAATTTTATCAAAATAATCTAATTCTTGATGGATTCTTTGAATGTTGGCGTAGGTTGCCTGATCTCCCAAACCTAACGCCTTCAATCTTTCTTTTCGAATATCATTTAGCTTAGTAGGTTCAATGCGTAATCCGATACATTTCTTTGGATCTACCATAAATAATTCCTCAGGAGGTTCCACTTCCGGCACGATTGGTATGTTGGCTACTTTCAATCGCTTATGTGCAAGAAACTGAGACAATGGTGTTTTAGATGTTCTGGAGACACCAATTAATATGATATCCGCTCTAGAAATTCCTCTTGGATCACGTCCATCGTCATATTTCACGGCAAACTCAATTGCTTCCACCTTTTTGAAATAGTCTTCATCTAATTTATGAACTAATCCTGGCTCTTGACGAGGCTTTTTGTCAAAGAAACGTTCCATCGCTTGAAGCATTGGCCCCATAATATCAATTGCCTCTATATTTAATTCAATTGCTTTTTGATTCAAATAATCACGCAACATTGGATCTACTAGCGTAAACCCTATGATACTTTCCGCATCCTTTGCCCGAAATAAAACTTCGTCAATTGTTTTCGTATCTTCAACATACGGTACACGTTGAATATCATAATGATGTGTAAATTGACTTAATCCCGCTTTTATCACTAGTTCTGCCGTCTCGCCCACAGAATCGGATAGGATAAAAACATGCTTTTTACTATTCATTCGCATCATCCCCCTAGGGTTAGATATGATTATCTGTAATTAATTCGACAAAGACATTGGTAATTGTCGTTTTCGTTACCCGTCCAACTACCTCTAGACCTTTTGGTGTGTCCTTTACGACAGGAACCCCATCAATTTGTTTATTAATAAGACTCTTCGCTACATCAATTAATAAGTCTTCTTTTCTGCACACGGTAATATTGGGCATCCTTGTCATAATAATATGGACCGGTAAGGCACTTAAATCTTGCTTCCCAATGGCCGCACGTAGTAAATCTTTTCTCGATACAACGCCAATTAGACATGAATGTTCATCCACGATAAACAATGTGCCAACATCCTCTAGGAACATGGTCGAGATGGCATCATATACCGAAGCACTTTCTTGCACCACAATCGGTATCGAATGATATTCATGAACCTTAAACTTTTTAATCTTCTCTGTTAATAATTCCGATCCAGTTTTTCCAGTGTAAAAATAACCAACACGAGGCCTTGCATCTAAAAATCCAGCCATTGTTAATATTGCAAGATCAGGCCGTAATGTCGCTCTAGTCAAGTTTAATTGTTCCGCAATATGCTCACCAGTAATTGGACCATTATTTTTAACAATTTCTATTATTTTTTCTTGTCGATT
This sequence comes from Ornithinibacillus proteolyticus, assembly GCF_039581225.1. NCBI lineage: Bacteria > Bacillati > Bacillota > Bacilli > Caryophanales > Bacillaceae > Ornithinibacillus > Ornithinibacillus proteolyticus. Next base: position 77,137 of record NZ_JBCPXV010000003.1, read on the forward strand.
GGATAATTCCACTATTTCACACCACCCAACGGTTTTAGAAAAACCTGCATTTTCTAAGTGAATGCAATTAGTTTTCCTTATGCAGGTAGCCTGCTTCGTAATACTTCACTACCCGCCAAATAAGACATACTATTTAATAATATTATAGCCCACTTACACTGGAAAGAGAAATTAGTATGTCTACTTTTTTTAAAAATGCTGTTTCCACTCGATTGCATTTAAGTTTGCAAAGCTATTTAGTAATATGGCAATACGATTTAATAATGCCAATCGATTTGTTTTTAATCGCTCATCCTCTGCCATTACCATATTGTTATCAAAGAATTGATGGATAGGCTCTGCTAGCTTCTCTAGTTGAGCAAATGCTTCCTGATAATTATCTTTCTCTATCCATGATTGATAGCTCTGTTCTATTTTCTCATATGCTTCATATAATGCTCTTTCGGAATCTGTTTCAAAATAAGTAGCATGTACTTCTGTTTCATCTGTTTTCGAAGCTAAGTTTAATACCCGTACCAAAGCTTCTTGAATCGGTTTAAAGCTTTCATCATTACGTTTTGATGATAAAATGCTAGCCTTCTGAATGATAGCTGACATAACACCAATTTCCTCACCAGTTATTGCCTGAATAATGTCTTGTTCAATGCCTCTTTCTTTTAATACAAAGGCAACTCTTTGTTGTACAAAATCATGTAATTCTTGCTGTACCAATTCTAGATTAACATGTTCTAGATTCAAGGATTCATAAAGCTCAACGGCTATGTTAAATAGTTGATCAACTTTAATTTCCCAGCCCCGTTCATTCGCTATACGTAAGATTCCAGTTGCTTGACGGCGCAATCCGTATGGATCCTGGGACCCTGAAGGCTTCAGGCCGACACCAAGGCATCCTACTATTGTGTCTAATTTTTCCGCAACACTTACGACTGAACCAATCAATGTCTCTGGTAATTGTCCACCTGCACTTGTCGGCATATAATGTTCTTTAATTGCAACTGCAACAGCTTCATCTTCTCCAAATATCCGAGCATATTTTTCACCCATTATACCTTGAAGCTTGGTAAATTCACTTACCATATTCGTCATTAAATCAAATTTAGAGATTTCAGCAGCACGCATAATCTGGTTCTTTTCATTCTCATTAATAGCGATTGCCTCTGCTATCTTCTTAGAAATACTGATTACGCGATTAACTTTATCATAAATAGTTCCTAGTTTTTCCTGGAAAACAACATTCTTTAATTTTTCCTGGTAAAAATTGATTGTCTGCTTCTGATCCTCTTCATAGAAAAATTGCGCATCAGACAATCTGGCTCTCAATACTTTTTCATTTCCTTTAATTACTGTTTCAATAGCATGGCTATCTCCATTACGGACCCCTACAAAGTAAGGTAGCAATTCCCCAGAATTAGATTTAACTGGGAAATAACGTTGATGTTCCTTCATGGACGTTACTAACACTTGTTCAGGTAATGGAAGAAATTCCTTTTCAAATGATCCAACAAATACTGTTGGATATTCAACTAGGTTCTTTACTTCCTCTAATAGATCTTGTTCGATAGGCACTTGAAAGTCATGCTCATTCTCTATTTGTTTAATCCCATCAAGAATCATTTTCTCTCTCTCATCTGCATCGACAATGACAAAGCTATCTTTCATTTTTTCCTTATACTCTAAAGGAAGTTGAATCGTAATTTTATCACCTAAGAAACGATGTCCAAATGTTTCATTATTAGTTTGCACTTGTGCAATAGTAAACGGTATGATTTCCTTATCATAAAGCGCTACTAACCAGCGAATTGGTCTAGCATATCTCATGGATTGCTCGCCCCAACGCATGTTTTTGCCAAATTGGATAGACTCAATGATACGCTTAAACTCTGGTAATATTTCCTTTGTTGGTTTCCCTTCAATTACTTTCTTAACAAATATATAAGTAGTACCCTTTATATCCTTTGTATAAATATCATCTACTGATTTACCTTGTCCTTTAGTAAAACCAATAGCAGCCTTCGTCCAATTACCAGCTTCATCTTTGGCAATTTTAATAGCGGGTCCCTTTGCTTCTTCCTCAATAGTAGCTTGATTTTCATCCATATCTTGAATAAAAATTGCTAGCCTTCTAGGGGTTGAATAGGTTTCGATTCCTGTATAAGTAATCCGTTGTTCCTCTAACCAGCTTCTTGTTTTATCTTCCAATTGCTTTTCAGCATCATCAATAAATCGTGCTGGAAGTTCTTCTAGACCTATTTCAAACAACACATTCTTAGCCATTATTTTTCCTCCTTCTTAAGCATAGGGAATCCTAAACGTTCTCGTTCAGCAACATAAGCTTTTGAAATGTTACGTGCTAGATTTCGAATTCTTGAAATGTATCCAGTTCGTTCTGTTACTGAGATTACACCTCTTGCATCTAACAGGTTAAACGTATGGGAACATTTCAGTACGTAATCATAAGCAGGGAAAATAAGTCCTTTTTCCATCGTTTTTTGTGCCTCTTCTTCATACATTGTAAATAAGGTAAATAGCATATCAACATTAGATTCTTCAAATGTATAAGTTGAATGCTCAAATTCTGGTTGTTTAAAGATATCTTTGTAAGTAAAGCCCTCTGTCCATTCTAAATCAAATACATTCTCTTTATCTTGAATATACGATGCTAGTCGCTCAATTCCATACGTTAATTCAACGGTTACCGGATTCGCTTCTAACCCGCCAATTTGTTGGAAATACGTAAATTGCGTAATTTCCATTCCATCAAGCCATACTTCCCAGCCAAGGCCAGCTGCTCCAAGAGTTGGATTTTCCCAGTTATCTTCTACAAATCGAATATCATGTTCTAGTGGATTGATCCCTAAAGCCTTTAAAGAATCTAAATATAGTTCCTGGATATTATCTGGAGAAGGCTTAATCACAACCTGGAATTGATGATGCTGATACAGACGGTTTGGGTTTTCCCCATATCGTCCGTCATCTGGTCTACGGGACGGCTCTACATAAGCAACTCTCCATGGCTCTGGACCAAGACTACGTAGTAATGTCATCGGGGACATTGTGCCAGCACCTTTTTCAACATCATAAGCCTGCATTAAAATACAGTTCTGTTCTGACCAAAACTTTTGCAATGTTAAGATCATATTTTGAATATTCATGAATACTACCTCCGTTTAGTTTTTTTAGGATAATCTAATAAAAAAGAGAGTGACATAAGCGTTCCTATCGCTTTACTCATAAAACACGAATCTCCATCGTAAGGATAAACAACCGGTACTATGGCCGGGAACCACTTACTCTAAATCAAAAAACCCGTCCCTATGCCTATAAATAGCTTATAGACATAGGGACGGGTTTAAATCCGCGGTTCCACCCTATTTGCTTTATTGATTCATAAAGCCACTTTACTCGTTCATGCTCCAGAGCGCCATTCCTAACTGCCCCAATACCCAGCTCTCACCACCCTGGATTCGCTACTAATGGTAAACAGAAAGTACTCTTCTCTTTCATCACAATCTATCAAATATGTATCATATTACTTTATTCATGTGGTATTTGTCAATATAAAGGTCATTATTGCAGCTTATCAAGCTGATTAAGAAATTTTCTAGTCTTTAAATAATACCCTCCATAGCGGTCATAGTAATTATCTAACAACCCTCGTAACAATAGCTTGTTTTCTTCTTTAACCGATACATTGCCTACTCTTTCTAATCCAACACTGGAGAAAATATATAATAGCTTTACGACCGAATTCGATAACGGAACAGACTCCGGATCGAAATGACGACATTTCGAACAAAGTAAGCCACCTTCTATCATAGAAAAGGTAAAGGGAGGATTTTTCTCACCACAATGTGCACAACAGTCCACCGTAGGAGCAAAACCTCCGACCCGATATAACTTCATTTCATACATCATGAGTGGTATATCGACGTCATGATGATTACTTATCCATTCCAACGTCTCCGTTAATTGTGTATAAATCTCTAAATTAGGTACATGTTCATCAAGCAGCTTATCTGTCAGCTCCATTAAATAGGCAGCATAGGCCGTCTTTATAATGTCCTCTCGAATAGTTCGGTATGAATCAATAATTTCTCCCTGTTGTATATTGCTTAAACCTTTATTAAGATAAAGAAAAAATTGACCATAAATGAATGGCTGCGTAACAGCAGCCATCCTGCTTTTAGGTTTCTTTGCACCTCTTGCAATTGCAGAAAATTTACCTATTTTTTTACTGAATATCGTAACAATTTTATGTGTTTCACCATAGTCTTTTGTTTTTATTATGATACCATCTATTTTCTCTAGCATACATAGTCCCCTTTATTCACTGCATGCTACATATTTGAATCAACCGGTAAGTTCTCCAGATTATTTTCTGAGCCATTTTCTAAATTTAGCTCTTGAGGTTCACTTTCTAACTCTTTCATCAATAAATAGGTCTCAATATTTCCTGTTTGACTAAATAATTTCCATACTAAGTCGATCACAAGAAAACACACCTTTCTTTATACTTTTCTACAAGTATCTTTTCTAAGTTAGAATACTGCTTACTTCCTAAATTAATCTGGATACATAGGTTGCATGACAGGCAATCCATGTTCCGGATATGCTTATCTTCTCCACTCTAAGAGAAAGAATGAGTTATAATTTTTTCCAACTTTAATACTCATCTTGGCGGAATCCATATTCAAATAATTGGCTTTGCTTATTTCTCCAGTCTTTTTGTACTTTTACCCAGAGTTCGAGATAAACTTTAGAACCTAATAACGCTTCAATATCCTTGCGTGCTTCTTTCCCGATATTCTTCAGCATGCTTCCTTGTTTACCAATTAATATCCCTTTTTGTGATTTCCTTTCTGTCACAATTACTGCTTGTATAAAAATGGCATTTGATTCACGTTTCTCGATGTTTTCTATTACAACAGCGATAGAATGTGGTACTTCTTCTCTTGTTAAATGAAGTACCTTCTCTCGAATTAATTCACTAATGATAAACCTCTCCGGATGGTCCGTTACTTGATCCGCCGGGTAAAATTGTGGCCCCTCTGGTAGATGGTTTTTAAGTACGTCCAAAAGATGGGTAACATTATTCCCTTGCAATGCTGAAATAGGAATAATTTCTTCAAAATCATATTTTTCTTTATACAATTCAATTAGTGGTAATAGCTTATCCGGATGTACTAGATCGATTTTATTTACGACAAGGAAGACTGGACTTTTTACACGTTCAAGGCGATCCATAATAAATTGATCCCCTTTACCATATCCCTCATCGGCATTTATCATAAACAGTACTGCATCAACTTCATTCAAGGTATTTTCAGCAATTTTAACCATAAAGTCACCTAGACGATGCTTTGGCTTATGTATTCCTGGGGTATCGATAAATATAAATTGTGCATCTGATTGGGTTAATACACCTTGAATTTTATTTCTAGTTGTTTGTGGTTTATCACTCATAATGGCTATCTTTTGACCAATTACTTTATTCATAAATGTTGACTTCCCAACATTTGGTCTACCAATAATAGCTATAAATCCTGATTTGTAGTTGTTTTCCATGTATGAAATTCCTCCAAGAAGTTTATTGTTTACGATTTTCGTTTCTATTTTTCGTTTCTATGTTTGGTCTATTATACTACAAATTCTTCCTTGTTTCATGTTATCGACAAAACCTTTAAAAAGATTATATGCTTCGATAAGTCTCATTATGAAAAGATCATATTTACTCGTTTTTTAGCGAATTTGCGAGTTAAGTCACCAATCATCTTATTCTTTACTTTATGATGATTCAGCAAGGTAAGTGCCATACTTATCCCTTTCTCCAAATACTTGTTGTAAAGGAACAGCCACAAGTAAGCAATCTAATTGTGATGGAATCTTTACCATTAGGAATGCCTATATCTATCGAGACAAAAAACAGACCTATTGAAGAATATCCAATAGGCCTGAATTTTTCCTAAGTAAGTTCGTTACTGCTTTGTATCCTTAAAATATTTTCGGAATAAAGATGACAACCCCCACGATTAGAGCGGTGAGAGAAGCGATTAGAACCGCGCCTGCTGCTATATCTTTTATCTTCTTAGCCGCTGGGTGGATCTCAGGTTTAACATAGTTGATTATTTCTTCAATTGCTGTGTTTACCATTTCAGTGGTAACCACGAGACCCATTACAATGATAACAGCCAACCACTCTATAGTGTCAATATCGAAATAACATCCAGCAATGACCACTAGAACAATCGATAGCATATGCAAGCGAAAGTTATGTTCTGATTGGAACACTTCCTTTAACCCATTTAAAGCATAGGTAAAGCCGATAGATTTCCTTTTACCTTCCAAGGTTAAATTCACCTAGTATTTCCTCTTGTTTTTGAAACATAACCTTCTCATCTTCTTTCGTCATATGATCATAACCTAATAGATGTAGAAAACCATGCACAGCTAAAAAGCCTAATTCTCTTTCATAGGAATGATTGTAATCTGCCGCTTGTTCTTTTGCTCTTTCAACTGAAATGATAATATCACCTAGCACAACTGGTAAATCTTCTCCAACGATCTCTACTTCGTCATCTACAGTTTCTTCTAATGCGAATGAGATAACATCGGTTGGCTTATCTAAGTTACGATAATCTCGATTAATCTCTTGTATTTCCTCGTTATTCACAAACGTAACCGAAACCTCAGCATGATTCGGTACGGCTTCCTTTTTAGCAGCAATTTCTAGTAATCCTGTAATTAATTTAATTTCATCTTCTAACACCGAATTGGTATTATCTTGAAAATCTATATCCATTATTTTGCCTCCTTTGTTGGATATTGAATTCTAGAGTGAAAGATTCCTTTTAATGTTTCACAAATGGTTTGATGGACAATTTTCACTTCTTTAATTGTTAGCGGACATTCATCTAATTGTCCATCCATTAATCGCTCATTTACAATATTGGATACGATTTCTTCAATTTTTTCTTCAGTAGGTTCCTGTAATGAACGTACCGCCGCTTCTACAGAATCACAAATAGATATGACAGCAGCCTCTTTAGTTTGCGGTTTCGGACCGGGGTACCGGAAATCTGCTTCTCTTGTTGTTGGGTTCTGTTCTTTCTCTTTGAAATAAAAATACTTTAACAATGTCGTACCATGATGTTGCATTGCGACATCGATAATCTCCTTAGGCATACGATGCTTCTTGAGTAGTTCTGCACCATCATAAGGATGGCGTATAATAATTTCAGCACTCTGCTCAGGTGAAATCACGTCATGTGGATTTTTAATAGACAATTGATTTTCAATAAAATAATGCGGTCTTACGGTTTTGCCAATATCATGATAATAAGCAGCTACTCTAGCTAATAAACCATTTGCCCCAATAGCATCACATGCGGTTTCACTTAAATTAGCAACCATAATGGAGTGATGGTACGTTCCTGGAGCTTCTGTTAAGATTTTTTTGAGTAATGGTTGATTCGGACTCGATAATTGTAATAGCTTTATATCAGATAGTATACCAAGACCTGTTTCAAAAAATGGCAGTAAGCCGATGGTTAAGACAGCTGATAAAAAAGCAGAAGCTAAACCATATCCAGATAATAGTAATAAATCAGCTAATGAATATTTTTCAAAGGACAAGAATACAAATAATAGTATCGTAACAATATTCGCAATGGACATTCCAATACCAGATCGAACAATCGATAATCGATCCTTAACATTCATCAAGCATACGATTGCTGCAAATTGTGAGAAAAAGAAATAGACAACCGCTTCTATGTTAAGTGTACCTGGTATTTGCCCATTAAATATAATACCACCAAGAATAGCATATAATGCGGTTAACACGATAGCTAATCGTTCATTGATTAGCTGCTTAACTAAGAGAACCCCAGTTGCTACAGGCACAATAAAGAAGAGCTCATTAGCATGTGTCGTAAATAGACTAATCGTTTTCATTAAAGAAACAACGAAAAAGCTGATTAATAAGATTGAAGCAATTGCTCCTTTATCCAGTCTCTTATAATTATCGATTCGGTTCATCTCATAAAAAATGATCGATCCAATCAATATAATGAGAATGGCTAATCCGATAACTGGAAATACATTACGGTCTTCATTTAAAAGTCCAACTAATTGAAGTTTTTCATAAACTTCATTTGTTATGGTCTCTCCTTCTCTAACAATTACTTCACCAGCATTAATCATAACTGGCTCGACCGTACTAGCTGCCTGTTTTCTTGCCTCTTCTGTCTTATCAGCATCGTAGAAAGAGTTCTCAACAATAACAAATTCGGTCAGTTCTTGTAACGCCTCAATTAAATTATCATCTAATGTAGAATAGCGAATATTTTCTTTAATACTTTCGATAGCACTATTCATATTCGCTGTTCGTACACCAGTCTCGTATACCTCTTGAACATAGGTAATGAACAGTTCTTCCCCTTGTTCTCTTTCCTCAGGTGATACATCAATTAACCTAAGAAATACACTGTCATCCACTTTTTCCGTTATACTGTTGGATAGTAATTGTTTTAATCGCTCTACTTTTTCGCGATTGTTTAAAGGAGCTGGTACGTCGCTTTCATCCTCCTTCATGGATTCCGCTTCTAATTTATCTACAGCATTAAAAATCTCTTCTATGTATCCAATCTGTTCCTGGGCAATTTCTGTTGAAATATCAAATCGATCCTGCACGGACTGATAAACTTCTCTAGTCTTTCTCTTCGTCTCTTGTTGATTTTCTATGGTGATTGGTGAACGAATCGTTTCTCTTGCTGTTGTCAGAGGTTCAATATCATATGTTTCCGTGTATACATTATTAAAGGATAATAGAAAAAAATAAAGGCTTAATGCGATAATCGGTACAACAATACGTAGAAATTTGCTTCTTATTTTCATGATATATTCTATAATATTCTTAAACGAATTCATGATTTCACCTCTTTATCTTCATATTTCCCATCAAGTAATTCATTATTTCGAAAAATAAAGAAATAAGACCCTCCAAACGGGTCTCCTAGACTAATCAATCTTGTTGCTTTTTTCGTATGCATCTATGATTCGCTGTACCAATGGATGTCTCACTACGTCTGTTTGTGTGAGATGGACAAAAGAAATTCCTGTTATAGCGCCTAACATTTTCTCTGCCACATGTAGTCCAGATTTTTTCCCTTTTGGTAAGTCAATTTGTGTTACATCACCAGTTATAACCATTTTCGAACCAAAACCTAGTCGAGTCAGGAACATCTTCATTTGTTCTGGCGTTGTATTCTGCGCTTCATCTAATATAACAAAGGCATCATCTAGTGTGCGTCCTCTCATATAGGCTAGAGGAGCAATCTCAATTGTCTCTCTTTCGATTAACCGCAGTGTATGCTCTGCTCCTAATACATCATTTAATGCATCATACAATGGTCTTAAGTAAGGATCAACCTTCTCCTTCAAATCACCAGGTAAAAATCCTAAGCTTTCACCTGCTTCAACAGCTGGTCTAGTTAAAATGATTCGCTTTACTTGACCATTCTTAAGAGCTTGAACAGCCATAACAACGGCAAGATATGTTTTACCTGTACCTGCAGGACCGATACCAAATACTAAATCATTCTCTCTTATGGCTGCTATATAGCTTTTTTGTCCAAGGGTTTTAATTCGAATGGACTTTCCTTTAACATTTTTTGTGATGACATCCTCAAATAGCGTTTCAAATTGATTGATTCTTCCTTCCTTTGCAAGCTCAATCGCATAAACAATATCACGCTCAGCTATTGTTATTCCCTTACGAACCACGTTTAGAAGGGTTAAAAGGATATCCTGTACAATTGCAATATCACTATCAGTTCCAGAAACACTAATTTTCTCTCCTCTTGTTATAATAGAGACGTTAAGTTTTTCTTCAATATGTTTTAAGTATCTGTCATTATTCCCAAAAAGCTCGAGAGCCTCTTCTGGATTGGTTAGTTCAATATCAATTGCGTTTAAGTTATCAGGCATATTCAATCTCCTTGAGTTATAGGTTGTGCTTTAGCAATATTTTCCTCAACTGTCATATATAATTCTAATTTAACTTTACCATTCTCTACAGATTCATGCAAAACTTTTTCTGATACAATCTTAGCCTCCGGTCCAAGCTGTAGTTGAAGCTCCTCTTTCGCTTGTTCGATACCTGCTTTTCTTGCCTGTTCCTTCGTTCGTTCTAACTCGTGATACTGTTTTTCACTTAAAGTTGTTTCTATTATTTTTAACGGTAAATCCCATTTTATAAATTTTATTGGCGTTTCGATGCTTTCATAGTGAATTGCCTCATATTCTGGTGTTCCGAATCCCCATACTGGTAATTTAAAGTCACGAATGCCTATATAATATTTTTTCTCCTGTTGACCAGTAACAAGTTCATAATTTTGATTTAATGGAATACTAACATTCATTTCGTACCATGTTCTAGCAATAATTTCACCTTCTGCTGGTACGACTATCGAATCATTTTTCTTTTCTTCCTCATCATCCTGATTCTGTGCTACTTCATTTAATGTACCCGAAACTAGAACTTGTCCAGGCTGCACGTAATCATTAATTTCCACTTTTGGTAAGCCTTTCGCGACATACATTTTCTTGATAACACCCTTCTTTGTCGCCACCAAATCTCTCGGTCCCCCTATTTCTTCCTCTTTAACAACAATTTTTTCTACTCCTTCTAATTGAAAGGTTGTCCCTTTTTGCCTGACACCAACCCAAAGCAATTCAGGAATGTCATTGGTTAGTTTCTGCTGGATAATTCCCGGTGAATCTAATGTAAAAATCCAAGCACCTGGATGAATACCATACTCATCTAGTTGTTTGGCGATTTTTTCTTCAATTTCGATAGGTAAATCACCCGTAACCTCTACTTTCCAAATGATATTGGACATAAAAAGAATCATTAATATGCTCATCACAAGCGATAGAACAAATTCTCTTCTTTTTATAAAGCGACTTATTATAAATGGGTAACCTTTCCGCTGTTCAAACGTAATCTTATATTTTTTTTCACGTCTTAATTGTTTCACTCTAGCTATATCAGATAGCTTAACATTACCACTACACGTTTCGTTACCTTCTCTTTTAATATTCCATACGGTAATACCACGATTGGCACATGCTTGGAAAAAATGATCTGGCAAACGACCTTTTACCACAATTCTTACATATCCCTTGAAATATGACCCCTGTATCTGTTTCATTTCGTCCTCCCATTTACTAACGTTTATCCTGGAATAAACTTAACATCTGTTATGTTTCCTTCCAGTAATATTTCTTCTGGTAACATCATCTTTAATACAAATGACGATCCTTTTATTTGGATATAGCCCTTTGTTGTTTTTAACCTTAATTCGTCGTCCGTGAATACGGCGAGTCCTTTATGATTTTCAATGTATACATGTATTTGGCCAATAATCGTTATTCTTGGTAGTTCCATTACAACATCAGAAGGCAATGCGAGGTATTTTACTAGCCATGGTCGTAATCGTTGTTGTAATTTCTTCACAGATGCGAGCCCCCTCTCACATACATATTTATGAGAAACTAAAACAGTTAAGAACTAAAAAACCCAAAAGCATCATAAGGATGCTTTTGGGTTTCATTATCGTGATATATGTCTTTTTCTCTCTGTTATTACATTTTGGTAAGGCTTCCTTGCTCTTGGTGGGCCTAGCACCTCCGACATAATGATGCCTTGTACTAATCCACGTCGATTAAGGCCAGTCTTTACCTCTTTCTTAAATTTCTCTTTATTTTCAGCTACCTTGTTCGTAGCCTGATGCTTAATCGCATCCTGTATACTAGATCCTAATCCTACATCCTGTTGACTTATGTCATCAAGATTCACCTTAGATCCAGTATTCATTCTGCTTTTTAACTGTTCCATTTGCTGCTTTTGCTGTTCTTCAATAGAAGGTTGCACTGGAGCAGTTCTTTGAGTCGTACTCCGCGTTCTCTCTTGACCTCCTGAAGGGGTAGGATTTGGTCTAGGTACATTCGTTGGTCGACTTGGTGTTCGTTGCTTTTTCTCATTTTGCTCATTGTTCCCAATCGTTCCTTTAATAATCCCAAAGAGGATAATGGCAATGAGAGGTAAAAAATTTAATATTTCTTCCATCATGTCCCCCCTTCCTGTTAATAGCAACTAAATTACTTGTTCTCATCATTGTTTTCTTTAGATAATTTTCCAATAGAATCACGCATATCAGTGTCTGCATTAATATTTTCGTAATTCAAATAATCCATCACACCTAATTTTCCAGAACGTAATGCCTCTGCAAGTGCAAGTGGTACTTCCGCTTCTGCTTCCACCACTTTCGCACGCATTTCTTGTACACGCGCTACCATTTCTTGTTCTTGTGCTACCGCCATTGCACGACGTTCTTCGGCTTTCGCCTGAGCAATATTTTTATCTGCCTCTGCTTGGTCAGTTTGTAAAATCGCTCCAATGTTCTTACCGATATCAACATCTGCAATATCAATCGATAGAATTTCGAATGCTGTACCAGCATCTAAGCCTTTAGAAAGAACAGTATGTGAAATAGAATCTGGGTTTTCTAAAACTTTTGCATGTGTTTCTGAACTACCTATTGTACTTACGACACCTTCCCCAACACGGGCGATGATGGTTTCTTCACCAGCACCCCCTACTAGGCGGTCGATGTTAGCACGTACTGTAATTCTTGCTTTTGCTTTTACCTCGATACCATCCATGGCAATACCAGCAATAAATGGTGTCTCAATTACTTCAGGATTAACACTCATTTGTACTGCTTCTAATACATCACGACCAGCAAGGTCAATAGCCGCAGCACGTTCAAATGATAACTCAATATTCGCACGATGTGCAGCGATTAAAGCATTTACCACTCTATCAACATTACCACCAGCTAAGTAGTGACTTTCCAGTTGATTTGTTTTAACATCAAGTCCTGCCTTGTGTGCTTTAATTAATGGGTTAATTACTCGACTAGGTACCACTCGGCGTAGACGCATTCCGATTAATTGAAGTATACCTACTCGAACACCAGCAGCTAATGCACTAATCCAGAGTGTAACAGGTATAAAAGTAAATAGGATTGCAATTGCAATCAAGATCACAGCGATTAAAATCACCGGAAAAATGTATTCTTGTGGATCCATATAAATTTCCTCCTAAAGTTTATTTATCTTATAGGTTATTAATTAACCTTATAATTCCCTAACAAGTATACGTGCTCCTTCAACTTTTACTACTTTAACTGGTACATTCGCTTGAATAAAACTACCTTCCGATACAACATCCACTCTGTCTTTCCCGAAGATAGCCACTCCAGAAGGTCTCAGAGCTGTCGCTGTGACACCTACCATACCAATTAATTCAAGCCGATTTTCATTAGAAACATAGCCTAACTCTGTAGTTGTGCGGTCCCGAAGTATGACATGACGAAACACGCCTTTATCCAGACCTACTCTTCTAAATAAGATAACAGATGCAATAATGACAACTAGTAAAGCAATTGCAACACTTATCGTCATATGTCCAATATTAGCACCTGACATAAAGATTGAACCAATTATGGCACCAACTCCTAATAAGCCTAATATACCACCTGGAACAAAAAATTCAGCAATGAGAAGTGCTATACCGATAACTAAGATAATAATTGCCTCCATCCCGGCAAGTCCTGCGACCACATGACCATAGAAAAATAATACTAATGAGATTATTCCTATACTACCTGGCACACCAAATCCTGGGGAATACAGTTCAACAATTAATCCCAATCCTGCTAGTGATAATAGGATGGAAATAACGATTGGGTTCGTTATAAATCTAGCTATGTTCTCTGCAAGAGTAGTTTCTGTTTGAATAATAGTTGCATTCGATAATCCTAGCTCATGCAGCAATTCAGTACGGTGGGATACAATTCCTTCAGCATATCCGACTTCCACCGCTTCTTGTGGTGTTAAGGTTAAAAATTCTCCCTCCGGTGCATCTAGTTCAGGTAAATCAATACTAGAATCTGCCATGGCAGCTGCATATAGAGGGTCTCTTCCACCAGCCTCAGCGGCACTAGTCATGGCCTTTAGCCAAGCTGACTGTGCTTTCTTGTCAGCCGCAGTCCCATCTGAATTAATAACGCCACTTGCTCCCATCGTAGCTCTTGGAGTCATATATATGTTATCGGTATGAAGCGCTATATAAGATCCAGCAGATAGGGCTTGACTAATAATAAATGATGTTGTTGGAATATCTAAATCAGCAATAATCGTTCCAATATTATCAGCCGCTTGCACGCTTCCACCTGGAGTATTAATCTCAAAAATAATGTGATCTGCACCAGCTTCTACAGCCTCTTTAGTTGTTCTAGATAGAAAGGCTTCTAATCCCCGTTCCACATCATTTTCAATCGGGATGACATAGATAAGCTTACCCCCACCCTGTTCATCCGCATGTGCTACTTCTCCAGTATTAGGTGAAAATACCGATAAAAACAAAGTAGCGAATATGGCAATATAGAGTATCAATCGTTTTTTCGGCAATGATGGCACCTCCTTTATACACCTATTCATACGTTGTGAGTCTAAGTAAGGTTTCAAAAAAGATTTAAAAATGTTATTAACTATAGTAAATAGTATCATAATTTGATGGTGGAACGGTAGGGATATGAGAAAGGATAGGATATAAAATTCATACCTACCATTATGTATAAGGAAAAAAAGACGGTCTTAAGCAAAATCCAATAACACTTTACATTTTAAAGTTCCCATTTAAGTAAAAAACCCTTGCCTATCAGCAAGGGTTTCTAGGGTATACTAATTCAAGAATTCTTGAACTAATTTATTAATTTTAGAGCCATCAGCTTTACCTTTTACTTTTGGCATAACCGCACTCATCACTTTACCCATATCTTTTTTTGAAGATGCACCAGTTTCTTGAATCGTTTCTTGAATAATAGCCGAAAGCTCTTCATCTGAAAGTTGTTTAGGCATATATTCTTGAATGATTTTGATTTCCGTTTCAAGTTTTTCAACAAGATCATCGCGTCCAGCTGATTTAAATTCTTGGAGGGAATCTTTTCTTTGTTTCATTTCTCTTGATAAAATTGATAATTCTTCGTCTTCCGATAAATCACTTTTACCAAGCTTTATCGATTCGTTCTGTAATGAAGCTTTAACCATGCGAATCACACTAAGTTTTTCTTTGTCCTTACTCTTCATCGCTTGCTTCATATCATCGTTCAACTGTGTAAGTAATGACATCTTCTAGCACCTTCTTTAGAATTTACGCTTTCTAGCAGCTTCAGATTTCTTTTTACGACGAACGCTAGGTTTTTCATAGTGTTCACGCTTACGATATTCTTGTAGTGTCCCACTTTTTGCAACACTACGTTTAAAGCGACGAAGAGCATCCTCAAGAGACTCGTTTTTACGAACGCGAGTTGTATTTGACATGCTAATTTCCCTCCCTCCGAAGCATAAAACAGATTATAAAGACGAATGACATATCACACGCCTTTTGTAATTATAATATAACACGAAACATCGGTCAACTGATTATTTCTTGTTCGTGTTTTTTTCTTTCTCTTTCAGTTTGTGACTACTATTATTTAGGCAATACCATTAATAATCAGAAGTCCCTTGATTACCATTGATAATGTCTACTCCTGCACTAGCACCAATTCTTGTCGCACCCGCACTAATCATGGCTTCTGCTCCAGCTAAGTCACGTACTCCACCAGATGCTTTTACTCCCATATCCGGTCCGACTGTTTTACGCATTAACGTAATATCTTCAACGGTTGCGCCTCCTCCAGAGAAACCTGTTGAAGTTTTTACAAAGTCAGCTCCAGCTTCTTTAGCTAGTTTACAAGCACGTACTTTTTCATCATCTGATAGTAGTGATGTTTCGATGATTACTTTCGTTAATGCTTGTCCTTTAGCAGCCTCAACTACAGCTTGAATATCTTGCTTAACTAATTCATCATTACCTGATTTCAATTCTCCAATGTTAATGACCATATCTACTTCAGTAGCACCATCAGAAATGGCTTGTTTTGTTTCAAATACTTTTACTTCAGTAGATGTTGCTCCTAATGGAAAACCGATTACTGTACATACTTTTACTTCCGTATCTTTTAAATACTCATAACATAAGGATACCCAATGTGGATTAACACAAACGGATGCAAATTTGTATTCTTTCGCTTCTTCTACAATCTTTAGAATACTGTTTTTTGTTGTATCTGGCTTTAAAAGCGTATGATCAATATATTTTTCTAAATTTTGTATCATGGTTAACTCCCCTTTATCAGTTGTACGTACCTCTTTGGTATCATAGCATTTTCTAAAATAAAAAGCTATTTATTTTCGGTTATTCGCTAAATAAAATGCCCAGTCTTATGACTAGGCATTCATTTTTATTTTACCATGGGTGGCATGTTCCATAATTCTTACAAAAGTACCCTCGTTATATGGATAACCTGATTTTGTTATTTTTACACGGACAATTTTTCCGATCATATCAGGTGTACCTTCAAACTTCACTTTAAGATAGTTATCCGTATAGCCGACTAACATATTCGGATTATCCTCTTCTGGTGCACGTTCTTCTGGAATTACTTCAAGTACTTCGTTTTCATATCGAGATGCATATGCTTTTGCTAGTTCCTCTGATAGGTCTATCATCCGTTGAACTCGCTCATTTTTCACATCTTCGTCCACTTGGTCTTCCATTCTAGCAGCAGGCGTCCCTGTTCTGCGAGAAAACGGGAATACATGTAGCTCGGAATAACCAACTTTTTTAATAAAATTATAAGTTTCCATAAACTCTTCTTCTGTTTCTCCAGGGAATCCAACAATAACATCAGAAGTAATCGCGAGATCTGGTAAAGCACGACGTATTTTCTCTACTTTTTGATAATAATAATCTGTTGAATACTTTCTTCTCATCCGTTTTAAAACAGAGTCAGAACCAGATTGTAATGGGATATGTAAATGACGCACGATCTTCTCCGATTGGTCTAATACATCAATGACTTCATCGGTAATCTGACTCGCTTCAATTGAAGATACCCTTATCCGTTGTAATCCTTCAACTTTAGACTCTAAATCACGTAAAAGCATTGCAAAGTTGTAGTCATTTAAATCTTCCCCGTAGCCAGCAGTATGAATTCCTGTCAATACAATCTCTTTATAGCCAGCATCTACTAATTTTTGAGCTTGATCTAATACACTCTCAGGGTCTCTTGAACGTAATAACCCTCTAGACCATGGAATAATACAGAATGTACAAAAGTTATTACAACCTTCTTGAATTTTCAATGAGGCACGTGTTCTATCAGAGAATTCTGGAACGTCCATTTCCTCAAATACGCGATTTTTCATGATGTTTGACACACCATTAATTGGCTCTTTCGTTTTCTTATGATCTTCAATATATTGAATCATATTTTTACGATCTTGCGTACCGACTACAACATCCACACCAGGTATTTCTAATATCTCACCAGGTGACGTTTGTGCATAGCATCCTGTAACACAGACAATACCATCGGGATTTTTACGAACAGCTCTTCTAATAATTTGTCTACTTTTTTTGTCTCCTGAGTTCGTTACGGTACACGTATTAATAACATAGACATCGGAATCATGGTCAAAATCGACACGTTCATAACCTTGCTCCTTAAACATCCGCCATATTCCTTCTGTTTCATAATGATTTACCTTACACCCTAATGTGTGAAATGCAACTGTTGGCATTACTAGTCCTCCAATTCTTCCAAATGGTATGAAATACTAGCCAGTGCGTATAAAGCAGCTGTCTCGGTCCTTAAAATTCTAGGACCTAATCGAACAGGGAGAAAGTGATGTTCTTTCAATATATCAACTTCATCAGTTGAAAAGCCACCCTCTGGACCAATACATATTATAACTCGGTCTCCCTTGTTTAGCTTACTTACAACACTTGCAAATGATTGGAAAGAAGCCGTTTTTGCCTCTTCTTCATATGCGAAAAGTCGTACATGATAGGTGTTACTTTCCTCAATAAGCTGCTTCAACTTCATTGCTGGCTTAATTTCTGGTAAATGATTGCGGTGGGATTGCTCACTTGCTTCTTTTATAATTTTACGGTAACGTGTTAATTTCTTTTCTTCTTTCTTAGCATCCCATTTTACAACAGTTCTATCAGCCTGAAAAGGGATAAAAGCACTTGCACCGAGTTCGGTTCCCTTTTGTAGCACCAAATCCATTTTATCGCCCTTCGGTAAGCCTTGGGCAATGGTTACATAGACAGGTAGCTCGCTATCCCTTTCTAACCACTCTACAACTTCTGCAGTTACGGAATCCGTATCCATTTGTACAATTTTACAAATAGCTCCCTTTGAATCTGGTGGATTACATATTATCCGGTCATCTACCTGCATACGCATTACTCTTACTATGTGGTGAGCATCATCACCAGCAATTACTACAGTATCATTTCTCCAATTTTCTGTTGGAACAAAGTACCTTTGCATAAAAAAGCACCTACTTTTTCTTCGCTACTACAGAAACCCAGTCTTCCAGTTCATTAATTTCGATTATTTCAAACCCCTGATCCTCTAGCTGCTCTAAGACCATTTCCTTTTTCGCTTGAATGATGCCAGAAGTAATAAAATAACCACCCTGAATGAGATTATCCCATGCTTCCTTAATAAATCGAACAATGATTTCTGCTAATATGTTAGAAACAATGACATCCACCTTCATATGAACATCCTGCAACAAATTATTTTGTTTCGTATGGATTAATTGATCAACTTGATTGACTTTTGCATTCATTGTCGTACTAGTCACAGCAATTTCGTCTAAATCATACGCATAAATTTCCTTAGCACCTAGAAATGCAGAGGCAATACTAAGTACACCCGAACCACATCCAACATCGATTACCGTTTCATCGCCTTTAAGGTATTTCTCTAATGCACGAATACTTAAAATCGTGGTTGGATGTGTCCCCGTACCAAATGCCATCCCAGGATCTAATTCAATAACAATTTCTTCTTTAGACTTTGGTGTATATTCTTCCCATGTTGGCGTAATGGTAATTTTATCGGAAATGTGCACTGGTTTATAATATTTCTTCCATGCTGTTGACCAATCCTCTTCATCTACTTCGCTCAATGTAATCTGATTTTCACCAAGATCAATGTCAAAGGTTCTCAAATTATTTACTGCTAACTTGATTGCATCAACTGTCTCACCTAAAGAGCTATTAGTAGGTAAATAAGCCTTTATATATACACCCTCTTCTGGATAATCATTCGCATCAAGCTCAAAAATCTCACCATACATCGTGTCCTTCTCAATGATTAAGTCTAGCGGGTCCTCAATAACGACACCACTTGCTCCCAAATCATGTAGGATATTGGAAATCGGTTCGATAGCTTCATTTGTGGTATGGATACAAATCTCTGACCATTTCAAGCAAATCTCACTCTTTTCTTTTTCATTATAGTCTTGTATTCCGGTTCCTATCATCGTTATGTATTAGGGAATTAGGTTAAAATCCTATTCCCCTTTAAATGCTCTTTTGAATTTCTGGAAAAGTGAATCCTCTTGTTCCTCTGCTTTTCCATTACCAGAAATCTCATTAAATTCTCGTAATAATTCTTTCTGACGATCGGTTAATTTAGTAGGTGTTACAACACGAACTTTAATATGTTGATCTCCTTGTCCATAACCTCTTACATTAGGTGCTCCCTTACCTTTTAGACGAAATACCTTACCAGTCTGAGTACCAGCAGGGACTTTTAGCTTCACCTTACCATGGACAGTTGGAACCTCTACTTCATCACCAAGAGCTGCTTGTGCAAAGTTTAATGGTAGCTCACAGTAAATATGATCTCCTTCACGAGTAAAGAATTCATGGCTACGTACTTGAATAACAACGTATAAATCACCACTAGGACCACCGTTCTTACCTGGTTCCCCTTTTCCTGCTACACGAATTTGTTGTCCATCATCAATACCAGCAGGAATGGTAATGTGGATTTTTTTGTTCTTTTTAACAGTACCTTTGCCACTACATGTTGTACATTTTTCCTTAATAACCTTTCCAGATCCATCACAATAATGACAAACTCGGCGGTTTACTACACGACCAAATGGCGTATTCTGTTCGGTATTTAATTGACCTGAACCATGACAGTGAGAACATGTTTCTGGCTTAGTACCAGGCTTTGCTCCAGAACCATGACATGTAGCACATTGTTCATCTTTAGGTATCGTAATATCTGCTTCTTTTCCGAAGATAGCTTCCTCGAAATCTAATATCATCGTATATTGTAAGTCTGCACCTTGTTGTGGGGCGTTCGGATCTCTTCTACGTCCCCCTCCACCAAAGAACATGTCAAATATATCGCCAAATCCACCAAAATCCTGAGAACCACCGAAGCCACCAAAGCCTTGGCCTCCATTCATTCCGGCATGGCCGAATTGATCATATTGTGCACGTTTTTGATCATTGGATAATGTCTCGTATGCTTCCTTCACTTCTTTAAATTTATCAGCAGCATCTGGCTCTTTGTTTACGTCTGGATGGTATTTACGAGCTAATTTGCGGTATGCCTTTTTGATTTCTTCTTTAGATGCGCTTTTGTCTATACCTAAGACTTCATAATAATCTCGTTTTGACACTCTGTATCACTCTCCCGAATCACTTTCACATAGAGTAAATCATAACATTAACAACATTATGATGGCAAATGGTTCATTGCTTGTGCTTTAGTAGATTTAGTTAATAAACCATATCGTCCAATCGATTAACACACTGGATACTTACAAATAAGGATAGCTTCCTATATTCTGCTCGTACTCAACTAGTGGCCTCATTATCCGTAAGAAATTTGTGTGTGACCGACGAAGCATCTTGCCAACTATTGGGGTGAACCAACTTAACTTAAAAAAGTCAAAGTCAAGAAGGTCCTGACTTTGACTTTTTTTGTGCACGTATTTACTTATTTTTTCTCTTCGTCATCGACTTCTTGGTAATCAGCGTCAACTACATCATCTGACGTGTTTTGAGCTGCATCTTCTTGACCAGCTTGGTTTGCTTGAGCCATTTGTTCATATAGCTTTACAGATAACTGTTGTACTTGTTCTTGTAACGCTTCTTTTTTCGCTTTAATTTCATCGAGGTCATTACCTTCTACAGCTTTTTTCAACTCTTCTTTAGCTGCTTCTGCTTTTTGTTTTTCCTCATCCGAAACTTTATCCGCTAAATCTTTTAGCGTTTTATCGGTTGTAAAGATTAATTGTTCTGCTTCATTACGAAGCTCCACTTCTTCACGACGCTTCTTATCAGCTTCCGCATTTTCCTCTGCTTCTTGTACCATACGTTCTACTTCTTCATCTGATAAGCCGGAAGAAGATTTAATCGTAATGGATTGTTCTTTATTCGTACCCATGTCTTTTGCACGTACATTAACGATACCGTTAGCATCGATATCAAAGGATACCTCAATTTGTGGTACTCCTCTTGGTGCTGGTGGGATATCCGTTAATTGGAAGCGACCAAGTGTTTTATTGTCTGCTGCCATCTCACGTTCCCCTTGAAGAACATGAATATCTACAGCGGTCTGATTATCAGCTGCTGTTGAGAACACTTGTGAATGACTAGTAGGGATTGTTGTATTACGTTCAATAAGTTTCGTAAATACGCCACCCATAGTCTCAATACCAAGTGAAAGTGGTGTTACATCAAGTAATACAACATCTTTCACATCACCTTGTAAGACACCACCTTGAATAGCAGCACCTAATGCTACTACTTCGTCTGGGTTTACCCCTTTAGATGGTTCTTTACCAATTTCACGTTTGATTGCTTCTTGTACTGCTGGAATACGTGTTGAACCACCAACTAAAATAACTTTATCAATATCATTTGCAGTTAAATCTGCATCGCGTAATGCTTTACGAGTTGGGATCATTGTACGTTCAACTAGGTCAGAAGATAACTCTTCGAACTTAGAACGAGTTAGGTTCATCTCTAAATGTAATGGACCAGCTTCTCCTGCAGTAATGAATGGTAATGAGATTTGTGTTTGGGAAACACCTGATAAATCTTTCTTAGCTTTTTCAGCTGCATCTTTTAGACGTTGCATAGCCATTTTATCTTTTGCAAGGTCAATTCCGTTTTCTTTTTTGAATTCTGCAACTAGATGCTCGATGATAACTTCGTCAAAATCATCTCCACCTAGTCGGTTATCCCCTGCAGTTGCAATTACTTCAAATGTACCTTCACCAATATCTAGGATGGATACATCAAAAGTACCTCCACCAAGGTCGTAAACAAGGATAGTTTGGTCTTCATTTGACTTTTCAATTCCATATGCTAAAGCAGCTGCTGTTGGTTCGTTAATAATACGCTCTACTTCTAAACCAGCAATTTTACCAGCATCTTTCGTAGCTTGGCGTTCAGCGTCATTAAAGTATGCAGGTACTGTAATAACTGCCTTATCCACTTTTTCACCAATATAATCTTCTGCGTAAGATTTTAAATGTTGAAGAATAATAGCAGATACTTCTTGAGGTGTATATTCTTTATCTTCAACTTTTACTTTATAATCTGTACCCATATGACGTTTAATAGAAAGAATCGTATTCGGGTTAGTAATAGATTGGCGTTTTGCTACTTCCCCTACCTGTCTTTCTCCATTTTTAAACGCTACAGCTGATGGTGTCGTACGGTTCCCTTCAGGATTAGGGATAACAACCGCTTCTCCACCTTCCATAACTGCAACACAAGAGTTTGTTGTTCCTAAATCAATTCCGATGATTTTACCCATGAATTATTTCCTCCTTGACAAGATAGCCTTCTTTAAATTATTGGTTTACTTTTACCATTGCAGGACGGATTACACGATCCTTCATCATGTACCCCTTTTGTAGTTCCTCTACTACCGTATTCGGTTCAAAGCCTTCTTCCTCAACCTGCATAACGGCTTGATGAATATTGGGATCAAATTCTTTCCCAACAGCTTCGATAGGTTCAACACCTTGTGATTTTAATGCATCCACAAGCTGTCTATATACCATCGAAATTCCATCTAACAAGTTCTTGTTAGCATCTGTCGTTTCTACTTGTAAAGCACGCTCGAAATTATCGATTGCAGGTAAAAGCTCTGTAGCAAGATCCTGTGCTTTATACTTGCGCTCCGCTTCCCGTTCTTTAATGGAACGTTTTTTGTAGTTATCAAATTCAGCTTGTGTTCTTAATAGTCGTTGGTATAACTCTTCTTTTTCTTGTTGAACTTTCGCCAACTCTGCTTCTAGCTCGGTTGTTTCTGAATCAGGTTCAGTACCTTCTTCTTCAGTTGTCACTTCGGAGTCGGCAGTTTGCTCTTCCTTTTCATCTTGTTCGTCAAGATTCTTCTCATCTTCGACCCCTGTAACATCTTTTTCTTCCATGATTCGCACCTCCAAAATACAACTCAGAAAGACATGCTCTTCCCATGCCTTTACCCGTTGTTTTTATACCATAAGTATAAAGCATCTGTCATTTCATTTGATAGCGCATTTAATAATGTAATTACTTTGCGGTATTCCATCCGTGTAGGTCCAATTAGTGCAATAGTTCCCATTTGTTCACTTCCTAATTGATAGGAAGCAGTAATCAAACTGAAATCCTTGATTTCGTCAACCTTATTTTCATTTCCAATGGTCACCTTTATTCCATGTTGTGGTGTCTTTAATAAATTTACAACCTGATTCTCGTTTTCCATCATTTGATAGAATGACCGAACTTTATTAATATCATTAAATTCTGGTTGTGTTAATAAATTTGTTTTTCCACCTATATAGAGCTTTACCGGTTGATCACGGAAGAAGGCAGACGCTAAATATTGAAAGGATTTTTCAAAATCACGAACGTACATCCTCATTAATGATACTACTTCCGTTGTTATAACATCTGGTAATCGTGCCAGTGAAACGCCCTTTAATCGTTCATTTAAAATATTGACGATTTTTTCCAAGTCAGATGGGCTAATTTCTCCAGGGATCGTGAAAGAACGATGTTCAACATGACCGGAATCTGTAACCAGTATTGCAACTGCCGTATGATCCGACAGTGGAACAATTTGCAACTGTTTTACTTTTGTTTCGAATATTTCTGGACCTAAAATGATGGACGTATAATTTGTTAAATCAGACAATACCTCAGCCGATTTTTGTACGAGCTTTTCAAAGTCAATAAATTCATCCCGAATTAAATCCTTCATTATATTTAAATTACTTTTATCAATAGACGGTGCAATGACATGGTCTACATAATAACGATATCCTTTTTCTGATGGCACACGGCCTGAAGAAGAATGCGTTTTTTCGATAAAACCCATTTCTTCCAAATCCGCCATCACATTACGGATAGTTGCAGCACTGAAGGATATTTCATCTTTTTTTGAAATCGCACGTGAACCAACTGGGTGGGCTGATTCAATAAAATCATCAATAATAACTTGCAAAATCATTAATTGCCTATCCGTTAACATTAATGATCACCCCTGTTAGCACTCTCTTACCTCGAGTGCTAATACTACTAATAAATTATCAAATCACGATTTTTTTGTCAATGCTATTGCCTCTAGATCTTCTTCTTCCAACAGAAAATACTCAAATACATCATTTCCAAATAGTAACCCTTGCTGTGAAAGATGGATGGTCTCTTTATCATTAATTAACCAACCCTTTTGAACTAGGTGTTCAATTTGTTGTTTATACAGTAATTCATGTGAAAACCCAAACTTGTCCTGGAAGACTTTCTTATGGACCCCACACAGTTTTCGTAACCCTAAGAACCATTCTTCCTCAATTTGCTCTTTTAAACCTATCGTTTCAACCTTTAGAATTGGTTTTCCATCCTCATTTGCTTGTTTGATATATGCCGGTAATGGTCGAATATTCATGGTACGTTTTCCTGGTAAGTAACCACTCGCACCGGCTCCAAAACCATAGTAATAATCATTATTCCAATAGGTCAAATTATGTTTACTTTCAAAACCGGACTTGGCAAAGTTACTTATTTCATATTGTATTAGTCCACTTTGCCGCATTTTTGATTGCAGGATGTCATACATTTCTACCTCTTCTTCTTGAGCAGGTCGATGTAATTGTCCTTTTTTATAACGGTTATAAAAAATCGTTTTTGGTTCGATCTGTAAGGAATAAGCTGAATAATGTGGTAAACCAAAGGAAAGTGCCTCAGTAACCGTTTTTTCAAAATGCTTAGGTGTTTGATTCGGTAAAGAGTAAATCATATCTAAACTAATATTAGTTAAGCCAGCCGTGTTTAATAGTTCAACCGTTTTATATACATCTTTTACGCGATGGGCTCTTCCAAGTTCCGCTAACATCACATCATCAAACACTTGAACACCAAGTGACACACGATTTATACCGTATTCCTTTAAGAGTTTCGCCTTATCTGCATCAAAGTCTCCTGGATTAGCTTCAATGGTATATTCTTCACAATTCCAAACGTCAAATTTTTCTGCCACGAACATTAGTAATTTTTTTAATTGGGAATAGGTTAAAGCAGTCGGGGTTCCTCCGCCAATAAAAATCGTTTTGACGGGATGCTTACTGCCTTGAATTTGTGTGTTTATTTCGTTTTCTAGTGCTTCTAAATATTCCGTTGCCAATTGTTCATTATAAAAGAACTTTGTAAAATCGCAATAATGACAGATGTGCTGACAGAACGGGATATGGATATATACTGATTGAATCATATTATGTCTCCTAACCATCCTAAAACTTTTC
Source organism: Ornithinibacillus proteolyticus (assembly GCF_039581225.1). NCBI lineage: Bacteria > Bacillati > Bacillota > Bacilli > Caryophanales > Bacillaceae > Ornithinibacillus > Ornithinibacillus proteolyticus. The sequence goes on from NZ_JBCPXV010000003.1 coordinate 102,934, forward strand.
TTGGATTGACATCTTCTGAAAAATTGTAGGCTCTATAATTAAAAAAGAAAAAAGGCTGGAACAAAAGAATTTATCTCAAAGGAAAAACCGAATAACGAGCAAAGACCCAGCTCCGGAAATATACTTGCGGTTGCTTCCAGTACAGGGGCGACATCTGCTCGAAAAAACCCTGGCAGCGTCTACCTTGCACTTTATCACAGCATAAGCGCGACATCTGCTCGAGAGAACCTCGCAGTGTCTTCTTTACCGCCGGGCAGCTGGTGAGCCTCCTCGTGCTACTTCTTTAGGGGTCTCAGGCAGTGCCCTTTCCTCCCGCAGGAGTCTACGTATATTTTCGGAGCTAGCATCGTGTATCATTCGGTTATACATTTAATTCTTTTCGTTATGTCCTAGCCTCGTTCTCTTACTATTATTCATCATCCATTTTTAATACGGCCATAAATGCTTCTTGTGGTACTTCTACTGAACCAACCATCTTCATTCGTTTTTTTCCTTCTTTTTGCTTCTCTAGAAGTTTTCTCTTACGGGATATATCCCCACCATAACATTTTGCTAATACGTTTTTACGCATTGCTTTGATGGTTGATCTAGCAACTATTTTATTTCCAACTGCTGCTTGTACCGGAACTTCGAATTGTTGTCTAGGAATTAATTCTTTTAATTTCTCTACGATTTGCTTCCCGCGATCATATGAAAAATCTTTATGCACAATAAACGATAACGCATCGATTGTCTCCCCATTTAGCAGGATATCCATTTTCACTAGTTTCGATGCTTGATAACCTAATAATTCATAATCAAATGATGCATACCCTTTTGTATTGGATTTCAATTGATCAAAGAAATCGTACACAATTTCAGAAAGTGGGATATGATAAATCACATTGACTCGAATATCATCGAGATATTCCATGTCAATAAACTGACCACGCTTCTTTTGAGCGATTTCCATTACTGGTCCTACGTATTCATTCGGTACCATAATAGTAGCTTTCACATACGGTTCACGAATTTCTTGAATCTTCTGCGGATCTGGCATGACAGATGGATTATCAATCGTTAAAACTTCTCCGTCTGTTTGCTCTACTTCATAGATTACACTAGGAGCAGTAGTTATAAGATCAATTTTAAATTCACGTTCAATACGTTCTTGAATTATTTCCATGTGTAATAATCCTAAAAACCCACAACGGAAGCCAAATCCTAACGCTTGTGACGTCTCTGCTTCATATTGTAAAGCTGAGTCATTCAATTCTAATCGTTCGAGCGCCTCACGTAAATCGTTATATTTACTGGAATCTACTGGGTAAAGTCCACAATAAACCATAGGATTTAAGCGTCGATATCCTGGTAATGGCTCTTTTGCTGGATTATCTGCTAGTGTAATGGTATCTCCTACACGTGTATCTCCAACATTCTTAATGGACGCGGTAATATAGCCAACGTCTCCAACATTTAGCTCTTTAAGTGGCAATTGTTTTGGTGTAAACACACCAACCTCGTTTACCTCAAATTCTTTACCGGTTGCCATCATTTTAATACGATCGCCAACTTTTACAGATCCTTCTTTCACACAGACATACGCGACAACACCACGATAGGAATCATATAATGAATCAAAAATAAGTGCTTTTAAAGGCTCATCTGGATCTCCAGCCGGTGGTGGGACGGCCTCCGTAATTCGCTCAAGAATGTCTTCGATACCAATATTCGCTTTAGCAGATGCTAAAATAACGTCATCAGGATCAATTCCGATTACTTCCTCCAGTTCTTTCTTTACACGTTCTGGGTCAGCACTAGGTAGGTCAATCTTATTAATAACTGGAATAATCTCTAATTCATTATCTAATGCGAGATAAACATTCGCAAGTGTTTGCGCTTCAATTCCTTGTGCTGCATCAACTACTAAAATGGCACCTTCACAAGCCGCCAAACTTCTAGATACTTCATATGTAAAATCAACATGTCCTGGGGTATCAATTAAATGGAACGTAAAATCTTCCCCACTTTTACTCTTATATTGTAATTGTACTGCATTCAATTTAATCGTTATGCCACGTTCTCGTTCCAAATCCATTGCATCAAGAATTTGGTCTTTCATTTCACGTTTTGTAACGGTTTGTGTATTCTCTAAAATACGATCAGCCAAAGTCGACTTACCATGGTCAATATGGGCTATGATAGAAAAATTACGTACATTCTCTTGGTTTCTTACCATACGTGATGTTCACTCCTACTTGCCTTTACCCATTTTCGGTAAAGTACATATTTAATACATCCTAGTATTAGAAAAACTCGCATTCGCACATCTTTTGCGAATATGTTGTTTTTTCTTATGCTGGTTAGGAAAGCTAATTGTCCTTTCCTATCTGCCAACAATTCGATGATTGCTAGGATGATTATAGCAATTGGAGTCTATTGTTTCAAGAAAGAGTTGCCATAATCATACATAAAGACGCAATATCTCGATTTAGTAGAATGATTTACTTTCAACCACGATATCTAATCTAACGCAAGAAGTGGCTCAACTACGCGGGAAACATCGCATATTCGAGCCACATCTAGTACAGATTTAGTTAGAAAAATAATTGGGAAATCTGATATAAGATTTCAACAACCAGATCATAAAAACCTTGAACCACAACTTCTAAAAAGGATGCTGTCTTCTGGCTTAGCTGGTCAGGATTCGAAACAGAAAGCTCCTCGGTAATTGTTGTTTGATTAACGATTTCCGGATTTTCCGACTTATCATTAGTAGTTTGTTGGATCTGTGAGGATGCTTCCACAACTTCACTACCAGTCCTTGTATCGGTCGCTGGTACTTGTTTTCCAGTATGGTCAACACCTACGATAGCACCTACTAGAAAACAAATAACGAGTAGTAGCACCACAGATATAAACTTAAACATCCTGATCTACCTCCCTATTCCGAACTAACCTTTTCCGCATCCCAGTATAATTCACTAAACACTTCTGCCAATGCGTCTGCAGATCGATATAATTCCTCTAAATTATTATCTATTCCACCTATTTCTACTGTTAAAGCATTCTCATGTAAGTCTTGATTAAATACCCCGTCGGTCCCTGCGCCTTTTTTAGGAGGTAATACTCCCCTACTTAGACCCGGGTATTTCTCTTGCATTAGCTTATGAAGTCTACTTGCAAACTCCAGATTCTTCTCATAATTTTCATTATCTCCACCTATTACAAACGCAATCTTAGCGTATGCTTCTCCATCGATTTCTTTTGTAGTTGCTTCTCTTCTTAATGAATCCCGATGAATATCAAATACATATTGTATATCTTGATTATTAGCAAAAACCTCCTGGACAGTACCCCGAATCGAAGTGTAAGATTGCCAGTACTCCATGTTGTTCTGCTCCAATAATTTCATGTTATCTGTATCATCAAGCTTATTACCAATACCATATTTTTTTAGGGCATTAGAGAGGCGCTCACTTACTAATGTGACATTCACTTCACTATGCTGTGCTAAATTAGGATTGTTTACGCCTGGTAAATGAGGTAAAAATGATTCATAGTTATGTGTATTATAAATATAAACAACTTCTCTATCTCCAGTTGATGGCGTTCCTTCTGGTGAATCCTCTGGAGTTTCCACTTCAACCTCTTCATCGATTACGGCTTCCCTATCTTTTAACACTTCTTCTAGCGGAGGTGATGATTCCACTGGAAGATTCGTATAATTCGTTCCTTCCCCAGCAATGAAAATCTCACTATCATAAATCGAAAAACCAGGAAGTTCATTTCCAAGTAAACTTCTCGGATCATCCGGCCTGACACTGGTTGCTATTTGAAATAGAGTTGAGGATAAATTTGGCAATTCTGTTTCTGGCGGAAGTCCCTTCATAAAAATGCGATTTTCCATTCCTAATAAATACATAAAGGTAGAGCTCTCAATTTCACTTGTCCAATTTGTTAATGTATTGGACGATAATCGAAAAGCAGGTGAAATAGTGGTAAAAAGTCCGATAAAGAGAAACAAAATAATCACACTGACAACATATAAAACACTTTTTTTAACATATTGAGGTAATCTATTTTCACGTTTAAAACGATGAGGTCCTAGCATCATGTTCCACCTTCCTAGTTCGTCTTTAGTAAAATCTATGACGAATCCTTGGAAGGTAGAACTGTTATCTCTTATTTTTCACAAAATTTAATAGATTTATACGCATTTCTTATCGAGAGTAGGAAGCAATATTATTCACATCTACCGCCTCATGAAGGGCAGCGTTTATACCATTGGCCAAAACATGTGACATATCAACCATAAAACCATCTACTTCTTTTGGCGTTACCATCATATTATAGCCTGTTGGTGTTAGCACCTCTGAAATAAGCTTTCTTTTTTCTTCTTCAGATAGATTCCCTACAATCCCCATAAAGGTCTGTCTCTTTTCTGAATCTGGCAAATCTTCTTCGTTATACTCCTTACCACCAAAAGACATACTCGCTGGGGCAAGTGCTTTAGATGGGCGATCCTTTTCTCGCCATTCCCTACCGAAATGCTTCAGTATAAAATCGATAGTATCACTAGTTATCGTTACAGCATCAACAACTGTCGGTACCCCAATCGCCAATACAGGAACACCTAGTGTTTCCTTACTAAGCTCCTTACGCTTATTCCCCACTCCCGAACCAGGATGGATACCAGAATCAGATAATTGAATGGTTTCATTAACCCGTTCTATCGATCTGGATGCTAAGGCATCAACCGCTAACACAAAATCAGGCTTAAACTTTTCTACAATCCCAAAAATAATATTGCTTGTCTCTATCCCAGTAATCCCCATTACTCCAGGGGTTACGGCTCCAACTGGTCTATAGCCATCTGAGACAGATTCATGTTCTAACTTAAATAAATGACTCGTTACAAGCACTTTCTCCACTGTCATAGGACCAAGAGCATCTGGTGTTACATTCCAGTTTCCTAATCCAACTATAAGTCCAGTTGCATTTTTCTTGATATTGTTTTTCTCAAGTAAATTCTCAATTTCTCGTGCCAGAATCTTTGCTGCATTTTCTTGGCGTTTCGTATCCTGTTTCTTCACCCCATCTGCATAGATAGTTACATAGGACCCTGGTTTCTTACCTAAGAGTTGAGCACCCTCATCATCTATTTCAACATAGGATATTTTAATACCATTTTCTTCGATATCCTTCAGTTTAACTCCTTTTATATGCTCTTCAGAGGGAGTTTCCTTCTCAACGTACATATCCTTCGCTTCCACTGCTAAATCCGTACGAACTTGAAATTGGTTTTCCATCATATCCTTTTTATCCAAAATAAATCTCATCCTTTCAACTTGATAACTACACAAATCTATAGAATTATCCTTCGCATTTTCACTAAAAACATACAAATTACCATGAATAAAGGATAATAGTTATTGAAAACACGCTCCAACTTTGGTACAATGTCTCTTGTTCAATGTAATGAACGTTTGTGTTTTTTAGGAGGTGAAATCATGGCTAATATTAAATCCGCAATTAAACGTGTTGAAGTAAACAATAAAAAACGTGCTCAAAATCAATCAGACAAATCTGAAATGCGTTCACAAATAAAGATTTTAGAAAAATTTGTTGAAGCAAACGATGTAGAAAATGCTAAAACTGCATTAACTGCAACCATTAAAAAAATTGATAAAGCAGTACAAAAAGGTCTTATCCATAAAAATGCTGGCGCTCGTCAAAAGAGTCGTCTAGCTAAAAAAGTTAACGGTCTTGGTGCCTAAACAATAAAAAACGATCCTATTCGGGATCGTTTTTTATTGTTATTAACATTATATTTTAATCAGATTATATAATAATATTTCAAAAGCTAACGACTTTTCCATTTTTCCTTGCTTAATTATCGCATCTGTTTCGGTAAGCTGATGAATAATATATTCCAGCTTTTGTACAGTAAACTTCGCTTCTCGGTTTAATGCAACTTTTATTACATAGGGATGAACACCTAGTTGCTTTTGCATCTGACCAGAGCTATATCCCTTTTGCTTTAAAAGCTTTACTCGCAGAATGGTCCTAAACTGAAAGGCCAATAACCCAATTAATGCAATCGGTTCTTCCTTCATGATTTCTAGATCTTTATAGATGGTTATAGCTTTTGCAAGATTACCTTCTATCACCGTGTCCACAAGTCGAATACCAGAGCTAGTAATCGTATGGGATACTAGATCTTCCGCCACTTGCTTCGTCACCGTACCCCCATCACCAACATATAATGCTATTTTCTCTAGCTCACTTTCAATGATATTTAAGTCGGTAGAAAGTTCATTTTCGAATATTTCAAATGCATCCTCATCAATCGTTACATGTAATTGTTTAGCTAAATTTACTATCCAATTTTTTAATTCGTACTCTTTAACCGGATTACATTCCGCTACCAACCCTTTATTTTTCAGAAGTTTACTGATTTTTTTCCGTTCATCGATTTTTTCATAAGGTGCGATGAGAACCAATACAGAATAATCTACAGGCATTTCTAAATATTGTTCGAGTACTGACAAGTCATGTTCAAATGGCAACTTGTCCGACTTCGCCTTGAGAAAAAGTGCATTTGTAGCAATGACCAATTTCTTTTCACCAAAAAAAGGATATGTCTCGACATCTGCAATGACTTCTTGGATGGATGTTTCCGTTAAATCATATGTAGATAAGTTTTCTTCATCGTCTAGAACACCTTTAACCAGTAAATCCCTTATTTTCTGGATAAAATAGTTTTCTGTACCATATAATAAAATGACTTCTGGGATTTGCTTTTTTTTTATTTGTTTCACTACGTCTGTGTAAGTCATGCTATTCACTCCAAATTCGTATATTCTTTATGGTAATCGGTCGAATGATGAATAGCAAGAAAAACCTGAGAGGGAAATTAGGGACAGGAATTTCCCTCTCTATCTATATGAACGTTTAACATAAAGCCCTAGGAACAGTATGTTAAACGATGTTTTTCTTTCACCTATAGCATGACCCTTCTCACTAAAAGTATAGTTGTTAAGTCTTTCTAATTTTGGCTATGTATAATTAATATTTGACATTTTTGTATCTTTGGTGGATTTTTTTAAGTAATTAATTTATACTAAAGGTTGATATGGGAGGGTTAGCTATGAATGAATTTGAAAAGGATCCACAATCAAAAAATAATGATGTAGTTGATTCCATTAAAGGGTTTGGCTTTTCTTTAGTTTTCTTTCTTTTAATCTTTTTTATCGGAGTAACCATTAGCGTAATTGGTCAATAAGTACATAAGTGTTTTTTCGTAACAAAAGAGACTGGGCTTTCTCCGGTCTCTTTTGTTTTTTGGTCTAGTTTAGATTATGGCTTGAATTGATAAAACGTTCCATCATTTTCGTTGAATCGATAAATAATAGCCCCCGCTTGATCTGTTCTTAAAACAAGAACCTGTTCATTATTCAAGGTTTCTAAAACATCACGAGTTGGGTGGCCATATCGATTATTTTTACCGACTGAGATTAGCGCGTAATTGGGTTTAATCGCTGAAATAAATTCTGGATCGGTTGAAGTATTACTACCGTGATGTGCTACCTTCAATACATCTACAGACAGATCGGGGAAAGTCTTTATTATATCTTTCTCGGTTTCCTTATCAATATCTCCAGTAAATAGCCAATCTCGACCACCTAGACTAATGGAAAATACGAGAGAATTTTCGTTACTGCCTTTTTTATCTACCCAAGGTGCAAGAATATTAAACCTTTTCCCCTTCATTTCCACCCTTTGTCCCGCTCTTACTCGTAAGATCTCCCCATCTGTCAGCTTATGAGTAAGCTCCTCTTCAAGCTGGTAATATTCACTTATCATTATCCTGTTCACACGATAATCATCCATAATATATTTCACACTACCCGCATGGTCTATATCCTCATGACTGATGATAATGGCATCTATCTCATATATTCCTTGATACTGAAGAAAGGGTTGAATGACTCTAGTGTAATTTCGATTCGTAGCTTCCATACTTTCGAACGAAATCGCAGCCCCCGCATCGACGATAAACACCCCCTTACGAAATGGAAGTTCAATTACTATTGCGTCCCCTTGTCCTATATCTAACATGGTGACACTCCCATATGGAGATACATATGGTCGAAGCATCAACGATACCAATAACATCGTTAATAACGTTCCATAAGCAAATGCTCTCGTTAACTTCTCACGTAGAATCATCGCTAACATGAAAATGAGCAGCACATAATAAATTACGATATAACTAGTAGGAAATTGTCCATTCCACCACGGATAATAAAGAATATTATCTACCCCTTGTAATAAGCGTAGAAAAATCTCCTGCACGAATGAAAATAGCTTGTCCATAAATACATGTAGGAATGGAATCGGCGAAATCAACAGAAGCAAAAACATAAGTGGGATTACAAAGAAAGTAAAATACGGAACGACGAAGACATTCAGTAATATGGATAGCGGATTAAAATGGTAAAAATAAATCATCTGTATGGGGAGAATAACAAGCTGTGAGATAAAACTTAATTTCAACATCTGAAATAATAAAGAATCACTACTTACCAGCCATTTTTTAGATAATATGATGGCAAAAGTAACCAAAAAAGAAAATTGAAATCCAATATGATAGATAATGTATTTATCGAAAATAATCAGCATGATGAAGACAATACTAATAACATCGGTTATCATGAGCTTCCATTTCAGTTTTTGAATAAATATAACGAGTAAAACCATCGAACTCGCTCGCAGTATAGAAGGCGCTCCACCAGCAAGAAAAGCGTATATCGGTAAAAATATCATCATAAGATATTGTGCTTTCTCAATGGTTAGCAATTGAAGCTTTACCGTAAAGAAATACAGTAGCCCCACGACTAATCCAATATGAAGACCAGAAATAGCTAACAAATGAGACAAACTCCACCGTTGAAACAACGCCGTTATATCCTTAGAGATTAAACTATCATCTCCTAGAACAAGTGCAAGTATCCAAGCACCTGTCTCTTCAGAAAATTTACTATAAACATATTCCTTGATATTCTCTCTCATCTTATAGAGAACATTCCAGCTATCACTACCATGACAACGAATATCCTCTATCGAATTAATTACGAGTTCATATTGTATTCCATTTGCTGCTAAATAGGCTTGATAATCAAATTGCCCAGGATTACTACTGCTTTCTGGTATGTTAAGCTCACCATGAATTTGACAGGATGCACCAGATTGAATAGTGGCAATAGTAGGATTTTGTCTATCAGGATTAAATAGCCTAACTTTCATCCTATTCTGGGTATCATCAGCTTTAAAATCAAATTGTAGCATCGTTTCCGTTACAACGGGAGAACGTATTACTTTCCCGGATAATGTGACATCAGAACGGTCCGTGTCGGGCTTGAGAGAATCAATCGAAGGGATATAAAGGAGGAAGGTAAGATAAACGACTAGGGAGACCGTGATGGGAAACTTACCTAGTCGTTGTTGTTTAAACAATATGAATAGCCAAATGATAAAAGCTAAAAAAAATAGGATTGAATCAAACGTGACAGATAATGCACTACAAACAACTGCAAAAGCAGGTATGTACCAATTACCATTCATATAACGTCTACCTTACGATGCGGAATAATTCCTGTGCCTTCTCTTTAAGCTGATTAAACTCGCTCGAATCAGCATCCTCCACTATCTTTAATAATTCTTCGACAACAGAGGCTTTCTCTTTGTAGTTTATATCTAATGCTAAGTAGTCTAATTCTACTTTTTCCGTTCTTACTCCGGCTTCCTTAAACAACTCAATTGCATATGGATGATTCTTATAATCCTCTGCATAATATACTGTTTTAATACCACTTTGAATCAGTTGCTTCGTACATTGTAAACACGGAAAATGGGTAACATAGATATCAGCATTTTCTGTAGGAACTCCAAACTTCGCACATTGAAGAAGAGCATTAGCTTCTGCATGAACAGTTCGAACACAATGTCCATCAATAACATAGCAACCTTCATCTACACAATGGACATCGCCAGATACACTACCATTATAACCACCAGCTATTATTCGTTTATCGCGAACAATCGTCGCTCCTACCATAAGTCTTGTACAAGTACTTCGCAACGATAGTAAATGACTTTGTGCCATAAAATATTGATTCCATGAGATTCTTTCCATGATCAGTCCCCTCTCTATTAAATTAGTTTACCTTGTGAGTCCTACTATCGTCAATCGGTTAAGGAACTTGAAGCTCATCCTTGATTGCCTCTAATGTCTTCTCACCAATCCCTGTAACCCCTAGTAAATCCTCTACTTGTTGAAAATAACCATTCGCATCCCGATACTCAACAATTGCATTTGCTTTAGACGGTCCTATCCCTGGTAGTTTTTGGATTTCCTCGACCGTCGCATAGTTTATTCTTATCTTTTCGCTTTGTGATTCTCCAACATTAATCGAACCCTCATGTCCTATTTCAGGAACAAGGATTACCATTTCATCAAACACCTTTTGGGCAAGATTAATAGAATTTTGATCAGCAGAATTGGTAAAACCTCCTGCTAATTGTACGACATCGCGAACACGGGAACTCTCTTCAATTTCATAGACACCTGGATGTTGAACCTCTCCTTTGATATCTACGACTACCAGGCCAGAAATTGGTTCAGTAATGGCTTCAGCCTCAATTATTGAGGATTCATCAACTGTAACTAGAGCCGTCGGCGGGTCTTCCTCCCCTATCTTAAACATAATAAACACAACTATTATCCCTATTACCATAAAGATTACAAATACGTTTTTTCGTAACCATTCTAGCAAGACATTCACATCCTATTACTAGTTGTCCTACTATGATACAAGACGAAAATCTTTCTGGCAAAATAAGAAAAGGACAAGAAAAATAACTTATCTTGTCCTTTTTTGCGCTATAATAAATATTCGATCCGCTTCTTTTTCAGAAAAATCCGTTTCTATAGAAAAATCACCATGAACAGCCAAAATTTCAAAACCTGTAGTTTTTAGTAAACGACGATAAACCTCAACTGAATACGTCTTTTGATGGTGTGTTTCATCAAATCTAGTATATAAATCTCCTTCTGATGTGAAGAAGGTTAACTCATGAAACATCTCCCCTTCCTCATCTCCTGGATAACACGTCCAAATATACGCGCTATCCTCTTTGACATCAGAAAAAGAATTCCCAACTAAATCTTCTTCAACATGACGAACAGAGTGAAAATCAAACACAAAAAGGCCATGTTCATTGAGGGAATGATAAACATTGTGAAAGACCTTTTGAACATCCTCCATGGTTGTCATATAATTGATTACATCGCAGTAACTAATTGCTAAATCAAAATGATAAAGTCCTTCCAGCTCTCTTAAATCTTGATGGACTAGTTGAATCTGTTGATTGTGATTACTTGCTTTTTGGTCTGCGACTGTTAGCATATCAGCAGAATAATCTACACCCGTAATCGAATATTCCTCTGCCAGCTGAACGGTAATTTCACCAGTCCCACACCCTAAATCTAGTACATTTGGTGTTTTCAAACCAAACTTGTCGATAATCGTTTTCGTATATTTCACCCACTGATCATATGGAGCATCTTCCATAAATTGATCATATAGGCTTGCCATTAATTGATACGCCATCCCTTACTGTCCTACCTCTAATGGTACTTGGGCAGCATCTCCCCATAATCGCTCCAAATTATAATAGTTTCGTTCATCCTTATGGAAAACATGGCATACAACATCACCCAGGTCGACCAACACCCATCTTGCTTGCTCAAACCCTTCTAATCGTTTCACTGATATTTGATGCTCTTCCATTGTTTCTTTTACAGCTCTAGCAATGGATTGAACTTGCCTTTCATTCGTACCATGGCAAATTAAGAAATAATCTGCGACTAGGGATACTTGTGCTAAGTCAAGCGCAACAATCTCATCTGCTCGTTTGTCATCACATGCTTCGGCTGCTAGCTTTAATATTTCCATAGGATTATTATTCAATATGATTACCTCCAGTTATAAGTCTTGTTAAATCATTATATGCATGAAATGTGTCAGGATAAATACGATTTTCCTTTTCCATCAAATATTTTATTGTATTTCGCGATACCATCCACCCGGCTTTAATCAAATCGTTTTGTGCCATCTCTCTTACTTCATCTAGTCCCGGGAAGCTTCTTCCAGGCTCAATATAATCTGCAATAAATACAATAAGTTCTAATTTGCTCATATTGGCTTTTCCAGTAGTATGATAATAAATAGCTGATTTTACCTCATGATCTGTTATCCCGAATTCCTCTTCTATCTTAATGGATGCGACTGGCCCATGCCAAAGCTCATGATGATAGAGGAGTAGGTCCTTTGGTAAATTACTTGCTTCAATTATTCTTTTCATTTCATCGATTGCGCGATATTTGCAATAATCATGAAAAATAGAAGCAAGCTCGGCCTTCTCAGGAGAAACATTATATTTCTTCGCCAAAGACACAGCTGTGCTTGCTACACGTAATGTATGCTCAAATCTCTGCTTCGTTAAATGTGGCTCAACAAATGCAATCGCATCATTTTTATTCATCTAAACATACTCCTTCTAAAAAAGTACAGAAATACGCTATAAAAAAATAACCGTTTATGTCAGTCCGAAGATGAAGGTAATACGATTTCTTTGTTCTCTTTCGATTCTTTATAAAGAACAATGTTATTACCAATAATTTGGACAATTTCTGCACCTGTTCCTGCCTGTAATTCTTCCGCTACGGTTTCTTTATCATCTAAACAATTTTGCAAAATTGTAATCTTAATTAATTCTCTTTTTTCTAGAGCTTCATTTACTTGTACGATCATATTCTCATTAACCCCTATTTTACCAACTTGAAAAATAGGTCTTAAATGATGTGCCTTTGATCGAAGAAATCTCTTTTGTTTACCTGTTAGCATGTTATCACCCTTCTAGTATTCGTTTTAATTGACTGTTCATATTTCCAAGTGATGGTGTTAGCCCAAACCAAATTTCAAAAGCATATTGTGCTTGATATAACAGCATGGAATGTCCTTGATGGATTTGAGCACCTTTCTCTTTGGCTTCGCGTAATAAAGTAGTCCAAATCGGTTGATAGATGATATCACTTACAATAGTAGATGATTTCATTCCATCTATTTTTATTGGCGAATCATCCTGATTAGGTTTCATCCCAACATTAGTCGTTTGAATCATTAGGTCAAAGGTAGCTATATTTTCCTCAGCTTGATCTAAGGTTAATATAGCTGACTTCGAATTTTGAGCGATTTCCTTTGCTTTTTCGATGGTTCGGTTGGCAATAGTAATCGATGAATATCCTGCTTGATGTAGGGCATTGTATATTCCTCTTGCAGCGCCTCCTGCACCAATTATTAGGATGTTTATCTGTTTGTTATTGGGTAAATCGGGAAAGCTTTGCTCTAACGAACGTAGGTAACCAATTCCATCTGTGTTATATCCGATTAAACGACCTTCTTTATTTAAAACCGTATTAACTGCACCAATATGTTTCGCACTTGGGTCTAAGTCATCTAATAAAGGAATTATTTTTTGTTTATATGGAAATGTAACATTAAATCCTGTAACACTTTTTTCCTTTATAGTTTGTACAAGTTCTGTTAAATCATCTTCTCTAACTTCAAATATCGAATAGTTTCCTTGTATATTCGCTTCCTCTAGGAATTGTTTATGTATCCAAGGAGACAAGGAATGTTTGATTGGATACCCAATTAACCCAAGTTGATACGCCACTTAGACTCCTCCTATATCAAGGATTTCCTCAACGATACAGCTACTTCTTTTGGACTATGCGTCACAATCGTACATGCTCCACTTACGGTTACCCAGCCTAATCCAGGAAATACAATATCTGTCTTCTCGCCATTTAAACGATAGGAACTTGTTGTCAATGGTGGTAGCAATTTCATCGATTCTTCATCTGGAGGAGATAATAATTCTCCAACATGATTCTCATATAATTCATCTGCTTTCTCTAGCTTAGTCCGATGGATTGGAAGATTATTGGAAAAGTAACAAACGAACGATTGTCTATCTCCCTTAATAAAATCAAGACGGGCTAAGCCACCGAAGAATAGCGTTTGTTCCGAATTCAATTGATATACTCTTGGTTTTATTTCTTTAGTCGGGGTAATTACCTTTAGATCCTGATCGGATACGTAATGGGCAATTTGCTCATGATTAACTATTCCAGGAGTATCAATAAGAGCAGAATCATCATCTAAAGGAATTTCAATAAACCCGAGTGTAGTTCCTGGAAAATAGGATGTCGTAATGACATCACTCTCCCCAACGGATTGTTTGATTAACCGATTAATGAATGTTGATTTTCCGACATTTGTCGTACCAACAATATAAACATCTTGTTGATTACGGTACTCTTCAATTTGATTCGTTAATTCATCCATCCCATAGCCCTTAACTGATGAGATTAAGAAAACATCCTGTACTTTTAGACCCAGTTCCTTAGCAGATGACCGTAACCATTGTATCAGTTTATTCTGATTTGTAGATTTTGGCAATAAATCCATTTTGTTTCCAACTAAAATAATAGGATTATTCCCAACAATCCTAGGTAAACTCTTAATCATTGTTCCATTCACATCGAAAATATCGATAATATGGACTACAAGTCCCTTTTTATCACGAATCGAACTAACCATTCTGAGAAAATCGTCATCGTGAATGGATACGTCTTGTATTTCATTGTAATGCTTTAAACGAAAACACCTTTTACAAAGTATATTTTCTTTTTCTAGAGATGATTTTGGTGTATACCCTAAACCTTTTGGGTCTTCTGTTTGGATTTCTACACCGCATCCTATGCAATGGATTTGTTCCACTTTTATTCCTCCCAGCTAATCATACCTTTTTTACGAAAGTAGTTCATTATTTTCCGTTCAATTCTGCGATTAAATTGCGTTATTTTTTCATCGGTTTGAACAATCGGAACAACAAGGATTGTGTAAAAACCTGCTGAATTACCACCTAGAACGTCAGTTAGTAATTGATCACCTATGACAACTATTTCTTCTTTTTTTAATTCCATTTGCTGTGCAGCAGTCTTAAATGCTCTAGTTAGTGGTTTTCTAGCACTAAAAACAAATGGTGTGCCAAGTGGCTCTGAAAACATTTTTACTCTTTCTTCCTTATTATTGGATATGATGGTTACTTTAATGCCATGGTCATTCATTAGTTTAAACCATTCCACAACCTCAGGACTAGCATTCTTTACATCCCATGCTACCAATGTATTATCTAAATCTGTAATTACTCCTTTTATCCCTTTATCATGAAGGTCACTAGGTTTAATTTCAAATATACTTTTTACATGTTCGTTTGGTAGAAACCGCTTTAACAATACTTACACCTCTTTGTTTACAAAATCTATCGACTTATATACTAACCTATTCGATGTTTATACAAAAGTCTTTTTGGTTATTATACATAATATAAATAAAAACCTATGCATACTAAAATACCATAGATATGTTACAGAAGGTAGAAATATGTAAAATAGCGATTAAAAATGCAAAAATCGTTCGACAAATTCTCGCATTTCTCGCATTGTGGATAACTATATTCACATTATCAACAGTATAGAATCAAGTGTTTACGTGTAGTTCCAACCTTTATACACAAGTTATCTACAGATCCATGTAGATAACTCACATCTTGTCCTTGATTATTTTTCGTGTTACGTTATATCTATCATTAATCTAGTAGATATTTAAGACCGCTACTATAGGAAAGATTGTTGAAAAAAAGCTATATCCATATGGCTCCCACTCAATCCTAATTCCACAAAATGCAACAATCTTCTAGTAAACCGTCTTAATAAAAAGAACTTGTTCTAGTATAGGAGGGCTACGATTATGGAACATTTGTCAGATGAATTATTAATCGAGTCGTATCATAAAGCAAATGAATTAAAATTAAGCCCTGATTTTGTTTCGCTTATAGAAGATGAAATATATCGCCGAGGTTTAAGTCACAAAATAAAGTATAGCAGTTAAAAAAATCGACAGTATTAAATGATTATATATAAATAGGTAGAGATTTTATAACCCTTGACATTATTGTGAATGTTAGGGGTATTTTATTTTTTTCTCGGTTAAAAGTATGGTAAGCTTTCTGTTATATGTAACGTTATATCGCTTTGTGACTTTATCAGTTATATATTAAAATAAAATTAACGTAAATGATAAGTTAGAAGCTAACCCAAAATAAGAGTAATCTACTCATCTTATGTTTGGGATAATCGATAAAAAAAATAGGAGGTCAATTCGTAGATGATATTTGCAGTTTTAATACCCCTTGTATTTGCTTTATTAGTTCCACTTTTAAGTAAGGTTAAGAATAAAGTTCATACAGGTATATTTGTATTACTTATCCCCTTAGGAATCTTCCTTTACTTTGTTCGTTTTATAGGTAATGACTTTTCTCCAGTACGTCATACATATAACTGGATTCCTTCCCTTGGTATTAATTTTGATTTTTATTTAGATGGACTTAGCTTGCTTTTTGTACTGCTTATTAGTGGGATTGGTACACTTGTTGTATTCTATTCCATTTATTACCTGCATGTCTCAGAAAGATTAGCTCATTTCTATGTTTATCTACTTATGTTCATGTCAGCCATGCTAGGCGTTGTGTTGTCAGATAATGTGTTTGTTCTATATTCCTTTTGGGAACTAACCTCAATATCTTCATTCTTATTAATTGGATATTGGCATCATCGAGAACGTTCACGTTATGGGGCACAAAAATCGATGCTTATCACCGTATTTGGTGGGCTAAGCATGCTGGGTGGACTTATATTATTATCCGTCATTACCGGAACTACAAGTATCCGTGGGATGATTGATCAAGTAGATTTGATTATTAATAACAATTATTTGCCTTTAATTTTAGGATTAATTCTGTTAGGTGCATTTACTAAATCTGCACAATTTCCATTTCACATTTGGTTACCAGATGCGATGGAGGCACCTACTCCAGTTAGTGCTTACTTACACTCCGCTACTATGGTTAAAGCGGGTATTTATCTGGTAGCAAGATTCTTACCTATTTTCGTAGCGTTTGAATGGTTTTATATTACCGTTAGTTTAGTCGGAATTGTTACATTGGTTTGGGGATCCTATATGGCAGTACGACAGACTGACTTGAAAGGTATACTTGCATTTTCTACCATAAGTCAATTAGGTATGATTATGGCTATGCTTGGATTTGGAACAGAGGCTGCAATATTCGCTGCTGTATTCCATATTTTAAACCATGCTACATTCAAAGGAAGCCTGTTTATGATCGCTGGGATCATTGACCATGAAACTGGAACGAGAGACATACGTAAGCTTGGTGGTTTATTTACGATTATGCCAATATCCGGTACGTTAGCTATCTTTGGTACCTTCTCAATGGCTGGGGTTCCATTTCCGTTCTTAAACGGTTTCTATAGTAAAGAATTATTCTTTGAGGCAACAACGAAATTAAGTGATCAGGCAAATGGATTAGCCAGCTTCCTTTCAACTGCTATTCCTTACCTTGCCGTGTTTGGGAGTATTTTTACATTTGTATATTCCATGTATCTATTCTTTGGCGTGTTTACGGGGCCGAAAAAATTCGATTTATTTAAAAAGAAACCACACGAGGCACCAATTGGTATGCTTATTTCACCATTAATCCTTATCCTAGGTGTTATCATTATCGGTTTATTCCCTAATATTGCGAACAGTTCATTACTAGCACACGCAACTGGCGGAATAATGAATAGCCCGATGGAGCCTTATCATGTTCACTATTGGCATGGTTTTGATTCGATAGCATTCCAAATGTCTCTTATCGTAGTTGGACTAGGTATTGTCCTATTCTTAACTCGTAAAAAATGGAGCAACATTTATCATGTCCTACCTGGTAAATTAAGTTTTAATAAAGTGTATGACAAGTTAATTCAGAAAATAGACGATGTTTCAACCCGTGTCACCAATGCATATATGACAGGATCAATTAAGCTATACATGTCCATCATTTTAGTAGCTATCATAGTGGCAACATTTACTATTATGTTAACAACTGGTGGTCTAAACAATATTAGCTTTGATGATTTAGCAGAAGTTTCCGCAGTTGATATTGCCGTAGTAATCATCATGGTGTTAGCTGCATTAGCGACAATTTTTGTTAATAATAAACTTGCACTAATTATCATTACAGGTATTGTTGGCTTTGGAATTTCTATTCTGTTTGTCATCTTCCGTGCTCCAGACTTAGCTTTAACGCAATTAGTAGTAGAAACTGTATCGATGGCTCTTTTCCTACTCGCTTACTATCATTTACCAGAGCTTAGAAAAAGAGAAGAAACATTGCAGACATCCACTACCAATACCATTATCGCTGTAGGTATGGGACTATTAGTTACGCTGACAGGATTTGCAGCCCATAGTGCAGATTGGTTTAATAAGATTTCGGATTACTTTGTAGAAACCGCATATAAACTCGGTGGCGGACACAATATCGTAAACGTTATTCTTGTAGATATGCGTGGACTCGATACACTGTTTGAAATCGCAGTATTAGGTATTGCTGCTTTAGCCATCTATGGCCTCATTAAACTCAGAAATAAGGAGGCTGAGTAAATGGAATATATCATTCTAATACTGGCTGGGATATTATTTGCAACAGCCGTTTATAACCTATTACAAAAACAGCTATTACGCATAATCATTGGGACTGTTCTATTATCCCATGGTGCCCATCTAGTTATTTTAACGATGGGGAAATTAAAACGGGGTCAGCCTCCAATACTGGATGATTCGGTAGTAAACTATACTGATCCTTTACCACAAGCATTGATCTTAACTTCGATCGTAATTAGCTTTGGTATTACGAGTCTTTTACTTGTTCTAGCTTACCGAACAGCACAAGAAAACAAAACAGACAATATGGAAGAAATGAGGGGTGAATCGAATGAGTAATTTAGCTATATTACCGCTAATCATCCCGGCAATCTCAGGTGTCATTGTGGCATTTACTAACTCACATGTGAAGACAACTCGACTTTTAACAAAGCTCTTTACTTTAGTTGGCTTAGCAGTCACGATGTTTGTTGCCTATACTGTATTTACTGATGGTGCGATAATTTTGGAGACGGGTGGTTGGATAGCACCATACGGAATTATATTGGTGGCAGATAAGCTTTCCATTCTACTCGTTCTAACAACGAATATCATCGCAACAGCAGCGGTATTTTACGCGCCAAACTCTTTAACCTTAAGGCAAGAAACACATTATTTCTATACGTTTTACTTTATGCTTATTGCTGGTGTAACCGGTGCGTTTCTGACAGGTGATTTATTTAACCTATTTGTATTTTTTGAAGTATTACTGATGGCTTCCTATGCCCTTATCGTACTTGGTGGCGATAAAGTACAATTAAGAGAATCTATCAAGTATGTTTTAATTAACTTGTTCTCTTCCATGTTATTTGTAACGGCAATTGCCCTATTATATGGTGCAGTAGGAACCATTAATATGGCTCAAATTGCAGAGCGTGTTGCAGAAGTTGAACAGACTGGAATCTTAACAACTATAGCGGTGCTCCTGTTCTTCGTATTTGGTACGAAAGCAGCATTATTCCCGCTATATTATTGGTTACCTAGGCCATATATCGTACCAAATCCAGTCGTATCTGCTTTATTTGGTGCCCTATTAACGAAAGTAGGTATCTATTCCATCCTACGCGTGTTCTCATTAATTTTCATCCATCGTATGGAAATTACACATGAAGCATTCATCTGGATTGCAGGACTATCCATGGTATTTGGAGTAATTGGTGCCCTTTCAACAAATAATATTAAACTAATCATTAGTTATAATATTATCCCTGCGATAGGATTTATCATTATGGGAATAGGTATTTTTAATCTCGATGCGCTAAGTGGCTCCATTTATTATTTGGTACACGATATGATTATAAAATCTGCGCTATTTTTACTGGTTGGAGTTATTGCCTATGTAGCTGGAACATCTGACTTGAAGAAAATGGGTGGATTAATCCATCATTACCCATTATTGGGATGGTTATTATTTATCGCAGCATTTATTCTTGCGGGTATTCCACCATTTAGTGGTTTTATCGGAAAGCTATTACTACTTAGGGGTGCCCTATCGGCTGATGAAATTGCGATAACCTTAATAGCGCTATTATCCAGTCTACTCATCCTATACTCTGTCATGAAAATTTTCATTCGAGGATTCTGGGGAGAAAAAGATGAAACGAAAACCTATACGAAGAAGCCTTCGCTAGGATTAATCTTACCAATTGTTGGTTTATTAGCTATCTCCGTCTTTCTTGGTATCGGAGCTGAGTTTGTCTATCCTTCTATTGAAGGAATAGCGGAGTATTTATTAGATCCCCAAATTTATATTGATTCTGTGTTGAAGGAGTAATGGATTATGCCATTTCAAATTATTATTAACCTAATTATTGCCATCATGTGGATGTTCCTTAGTGAATCGTATACGTTAGCAAGCTTTATTGCTGGATATATTTGGGGTATTCTCTTAGTGCTCTTGCTAAATCGGTTTATACCTGGTCGATTTTATGGAATACGGGTCGTAAAGATTGTAAAGCTTCTTCTTCTTTTTGTGAAAGAGTTATTCCTATCAAACCTCGGTATTCTTAAACTGGTTTATACACCTAAACCAGAAATAGAACCAGGAATATTTGCACTACCATTAGAGGTGAAAAGCAATTGGGAAATTACTATTTTAGCTCATCTAATTTCCTTAACACCTGGTACCCTATCTGTTGCTGTGTCAGATGAAAATGACATATTGTACATTCATGCGATGGATATTGATGAAGTAGATAAATCCGTTAAGGAAATAAAGGAAAGTTTCGAGAAAGCGATCCTGGAGGTGACAAGATAGATGGAAGAGGCTATAAAAGTAACAGAATTAATCCTGGAATATACCATTATTATTTGTTCAATTGCTATTGGAATTTCACTAGTACTACTCCTCTATCGTACGTTTAAAGGGCCTACTAACCCAGATCGTGCCGTTAGTTTAGATACAATTGGAATAAATCTCATGGCATTGACAGGGATTGTAGCCATTCACCTTTCTACTCCATATTTAAACGACGTGGTTTTACTCGTTGGAATTCTTGGATTCCTTGGTACACTTGCTACGGCAAAATATGTAGAAAAGGGTGTTATTATTGACAGGGACATGGATTGAATTAATTATAAATATTGTTGTTAGCTTATTATTGGTGATTGGTGCATTTGTAACATTATCTGCATCGATTGGAATAATACGTTTCCCAGACATCTTCACGAGACTACATGCAGCAACGAAGGCTTCCACACTTGGAGTAACTAGCATCATATTAGCTGCCTTCCTGTACCTATTAGTTAAGGAAGACATCGTAAGTGGGAAGCTGTTACTCGGTATATTATTTATTTTGATAACCGTTCCGGTTTCATCACATATGATCGGTCGCGCAGCACATATTAGTGGTGTTAAGCCTGTTACAAAAAATCGTACCGATGCATTTGAAGAAGCGATGCGAAAACGTCAATCATAAAAATGGACGCTTTAAATGGGATGTTCTCCCTTTAAAGCGTCCTTATTTTTTGCTTGTATTTGTTTAAATGGACAGACACAAGACACGCTCTAACGACATACTGTGTTTATATAGGCTATAGCCCAGCCTGGTCAGGAGGTGTATGTGTTTGTCCGGAATAATGAGTGTCCTTGCATTGCTAATAAAGGAAGCTCTATTCTTTGTTTCCTATGTAAAAAATCATGCTTTTCCACAGCCATTATCTTCAGAGGAAGAAGCCAAATATATCGAAGAAATGCAAAATGGTAGTGAAGAAGCAAGAAACAAGTTAATTGAACATAATTTAAGACTTGTTGCCCATATAGTTAAAAAGTTCGAAAACACTGGCGAGGATATGGAAGATTTAATCTCAATTGGTACTATTGGTTTGATTAAGGGGATTGAGAGCTTCTCTGTTGGGAAAGGTACCAAGCTCGCTACGTATGCGGCTCGTTGTATCGAGAACGAAATACTGATGCATTTAAGAGCCTTAAAAAAGGTAAAGAAAGACGTTTCATTACATGATCCTATCGGTCAGGATAAAGAAGGTAACGAGATTAGCCTTATTGACATTTTACAAGCTGAAAACGAAAATGTCATTGAATACATCCAATTAAATATGGAAATTGAAAAAATGCAGGATTATTTTTCCATTCTAGATAAACGCGAAAAAGAAGTAATTATTTATCGCTATGGATTGAATGATAAAAAAGAAATGACACAAAGAGAAATCGCGAAGAAGTTAAACATATCCAGAAGTTATGTATCACGTATCGAAAAAAGGGCTTTAATGAAGGTATTTCATGAGTATTATCGTAATGAACGAAAAGGATAAGAAATGCATGCTTACATGATGATAAGAAGATTATAAAGGCTGTCGGATAGCATCAACGACAGCCTTTACTATTAGCTTAATAAGGTATGCAATCAGTTCGATTTTTAACCTTTTTTCATGTTGTAATACCTTAAGTAATGAAGCCCGTACCTTACCAATCTAAATGGCTTTTAACAGTAAGATAATTAATGCCGATGCGTTTTTTGCTGCTGTTTCTAAAAAGGCATCAAAGGATACAGAAGATTCCTTTCCGGCTATATCAGACAATGCTCGAATTACGACAAATGGGCAATTATACTGGTATGATACTTGTGCAATAGCAGCCGCTTCCATCTCACTAGCTATCATATTCGGGAATTTCTCACGTACAAAACGAACTCGTTCAGGATCATCCATAAAGGAATCACTTGTCGCAATTAATCCAACCTCACCATTTATATCTAGTTGTTCAATTGCCTTCATCGTCTTTTCCACTAATGAGGAATCAGCTTGATATGTTGGTGGCATTCCTGGAACTTGTCCATATTGATAGTTAAAAGCTGTTACATCTACATCATGGTGCACAACCTCAGACGATACTACGATGTCCCCAACTTCCAGTTTAGAAGAAAAGCCACCAGCAGAACCCGTATTAATAATAAACGTAGGGGCGTATCTTTCCATTAATATCGTGGTAGCCATGGCAGCATTCACTTTACCAATACCAGATTGAAGTAGTACTACTTCTTTCCCTTCTAAATGACCTTTTATAAATACGCAATTAGCGATTATAGTCTCTTCTGTGTCTATCATTTTCTTTTTTAAAATTTCTATTTCTTCATCCATTGCGCCAATGATACCTATTGTCATGATGTATATCCTCCTATTACTATTCAAATCTCCATTTTTCATCGTTTTCCTTCAATACTTCTACCAAAGTCGGCTGCCATCCTTGGTTATCTATCCAACTTATATATACACGATATATCTCCGTTTCAGCTCTATTTGATACTGTTCCGATCACCTGTTGATCACCGCCACGCTTCACCCACCAAGTAATCAAGTCATCTTCAGCTAATCCAGTAGCTAAAAGAATAGCCTTTTCCATTTCTATTCTATCTTGTGAACCGTCATCGAATACGACGGTATGTGGCCCACTTTGTTCTGTACCAACCGGCTGCCAATCCGCAGTAAATGCACTAATTACATTATCATCATCAGCTGCAACTGGATCTGTAGTTTTCCTTTCAACTGATTGGTTATCACTTTCTTGGCTAGAATTATCTTCCTCTGACGGTTCATTATTTTCTTCATCTTCCTCAGAGGAATTCTCTTCCGTTTCAGTAGATTCCTCCTCTAATTCAGAATCATCTGTTTCAATATCGTTATCTCCTTCTGACACTTGATCAGGATTAGCACTTTCATCTTTCTCGTCAGGTTTATCATTAGGACTGAAAATCCATAAACCTAAAAGAAGAATAATAAGGAAGCATGCAGCAACAATTAGTATAGACATTAGCTTTGTATTTTTACGTCTTTTTTCGAATTTGTTTACACGAGATTTTCTATCAAATTCACTCATTCTATCGTTCCCTCCCTATGTATACCTTATTATATTACCATAACTTATATGCTAGGAATAATATCCTTTGTTTACTTTCCTGTTTCACTTTCATGAAAAAATAGAAGTTAGAACAAACGTGATTACGTTTTGTCACAAACTTAAAGTAGTTATCTTAAAGGATAGAGAAAGATGAGTGATTCACAGGTAATTTATATGCAATCGAAACAAAAAGCGGAGCAATTTACTCCGCTTTTTATCTATTCTACTTTTAATATTTTTACTTGGATTTCTCCGCCAGGGGTTACTACTGCTACTTCTTCCCCTACTTCATGTCCAAGAAGACTTTTCGCCATTGGTGAGTCATTCGAAATTCTACCCTCAAAAGGATCTGCTTCTGCACTTCCTACAATCGTGTATGTTTCCTCGTCACCATCTGGTAGCTCTTGGAACGTCACGGATTTACCTAAAGAAACCATATTAGGATTTTCATTATCATTCTCAATGATTACTGCATTTCGAATCATCTTTTCAACCTGAGAAATTCGGGATTCAACAAATGCTTGCTCATCCTTCGCTGCATCATACTCAGAGTTCTCAGATAGGTCACCGAAATCACGAGCGACCTTAATTCGTTCAACAACTTCTTGTCTTCTTTCCGTTTTTAAATAAAGAAGTTCTTGTTCTAACTTTTCTTTCCCCTCTTGTGTCATGTAATAACTTTTCTCTACAGCCATAAAAAACACTCCTTTGTCTATCTACTGCTTTAAATCAAGAATACCTTGATTGTGTTATGGGATAACCCAATTCAACTAAAAAGTATACTATCCATAACTATGGCAGATTTTATTTTACTTTTCAATACTTTTGTTTAAACTATTTTCTTTATTTTTTGACAAAATATCCGCGATTTTTGTCGCCATAATGTCAATTGCGACGTGGTTTTCTCCACCTTCAGGAATGATAATATCTGCATAACGCTTCGTCGGTTCTACAAATTGTAAATGCATTGGTCTTACAGAGTTTAAGTATTGATCAATAACCGAATCAAGAGATCTTCCACGATCCTTGATATCACGAAGCAACCTTCTAATAATTCTAAGGTCAGCATCTGTATCAACGAACACTTTTATATCCATTAAATCCACTAAGCGAGGATCCTCTAATATTAATATTCCCTCTAAAATAATTACATCCTTAGGTTCTACCGTAATAACTTCCTTCGAACGATTGTGAACCTTGTAGTCATATACAGGTTTATCTATGGATTTATGATTTAATAAATCATGAATATGTTGGATTAATAAATCATTATCAAAAGCAAGTGGGTGGTCATAATTTGTTTTTAAACGCTCTTCAAACGGTAAATCACTTTGATCTTTATAATAATAATCTTGCTCTATTACAAGAATTGTTTTATCTGAAAATCGCTGGCAGATTGATTTCGTTACAGAGGTCTTCCCACTTCCACTACCACCTGCAACTCCAATTACTACTGGTTTGTCTTGCATCTTGCTACCCCTTTTCTATTTTTTATAACTAATTGCAACCCCATCACCAATAGGTAATATCGTTGTGATAAAGCTAGGATGATTTACCAGCCATTCATTATACGATCGAATTTTCTCGACCATTTTCTTGTAACGTGGGTGGTCAAAATTTGGATCAAGGACATAGCCTCGAAATAACACGTTATCTGAAATAATTACACCTTGATCAGCTAATAGCGGGAAACATAATTCAAAAAAACGCTTATAGCTACCCTTCGCAGCATCTATAAAGATAAAATCATACGTATTATTACTTTCTGCTAGCCTAGTTAACTCCTCTATGGCATCACCATGTATAATGTTAATTGCCGCTTCCTTGTTATTTTTCGTAATATTTTCTATTGCTTGTTGGTACCTTTTGTCATCTCTTTCAATCGTTGTTATGGTAGCTTCTGGATTGGCTTCACTCATTCTTAAAGCTGAATACCCAATAGCTGCACCAATTTCTAAAATTCGCTTCGGTTTAGATAAACGAATTAACTGCATTAGAAAATTTATCCCAATGGAATCCATAATTGGGACACGATCGATATGTGCTTGCTGTTCAATGTCTTTTACCCAATCCTCTGATGGAGGAAGGTGACGGTTCAAATAATTTAATAACTGTTCATCCATTTCTAACCCTCATTTATGCTTATCCTATTAGGATACCAATTTGTGGTAATCTTATGCTTAAATCCTTAATCAGTAATAAACGTGCTGACACCACATGCAAAAAAACGGGAAATGTGAATAGATTCTTCACACTTCCTCGAGATTAATTAATATATTGTGACTTATATGCGTTATGTTCTTCTAATGTCTCAGAATAATAAATATTACCATCTTCATCATGTAGGAAATAATAAAAATCGGACTCCTCAGGATTAATGGTAGATTCTAATGCACTTTCCGAGAAATTTGAAATAGGCCCAATAGGTAAGCCATTAATCTGGTACGTATTAAATGGTGAATCCACCTCTAAATCGGATAATAACACCTTTTCCTTATGACCACCTATCGCATATAATACGGTTGGATCAGTCTGTAACGGCATACCAATCTCTAATCGATTAAAGAAAATACCAGCAATTTTTTTACGTTGATCTTCTGTCACTGCTTCCTTCTCTACAATCGACGCCATTGTTACCGCCTCATGTAAGGATAATCCCCTTTCAGAAATACTATCAACATATTGACTGATGACAGCTTGAGACTTGTCCAACATATTTTCAATTATTAATTCCACTGGTGGATCTTCTTGATAGAAATCATATGTTGCCGCAAAAAGATATCCTTCTAGTGCAAACCGTAGTTCTGGATTGAGAATATCCTCCGTTAGTATGGAATACTGTTCAATAAGTTGATTGATATACGCTTCGTCCGTTACCTTTTCCAAGAATTCTTCTTCTGTAATCGGAAGTTTATCTGCATATATGCTTGCGATTTCTTCAATGGTTAGACCTTCTGGAATAGTAACCCTGTAAACTGGTTCCTTCGTTATTCGACCACTTTTTAAGGACTCTATAATTTCATCAATCGTCATTGACTTCGTGAATGTATAGTTTCCTGCTTGAAAGTCTGACTCATTTTTAAACTTTATATAGAAGCGAAAAATCATCGAATTTTTGATAATTTCATTTTCCTCAAGTATATTGGCAATACTTGAAGTGGATGAACCTAAAGGAATTTCTATCTCAACACCTTGCTCATTACCAGGGTCCACTGGTTCTAAAGCCGATTTAACATAGTTGTATCCAACTATACCACCGATAGCAAGGATAATGATAATGGTAAAGATAACAATTGCTACTATTTTGCGAACTGTACGTGCTTCTTCACCTCTAGCAATTAAATTATCTTTAAAAGTACCTTTATCTTTTCCTTTCGACATTCATCGTCCCCCTCTCATCCGGTATATTATACTAAAAAATGACAATATACGCTAGGATTTATCCGTTTATACATGAAAAGTGGCTCATATGTATCCTATTATTTCCCCAAGAAATACAATTTAATTGTGCTATTACCTAAGTTCCCTGATGCTATAGTAAAGGACTGATATAAGCTTTAAAAAATGATTTTAGCTAATAAAACAAAGATCCCCTATCACATTGTAAAGTGGTAGGGGATTCTTTTAACTTTGTTTTTTGGATAACGTTTAGTCGTTCAATTCTTCTTCTTCTTCAGCTAATGTATTTAGCATTTCTTCTACAATATCCCACTCTTCATCTGACTCAATAGCAAATAATGAAATATCCTCATCATCTTTTTCTTCATAACGGAAAGCATAAACTTCTACTTCCTCGTCATTTTTTTGTTCAGCAGGAACGACTGCAATGTAAGAATTTCCTGTATCATCTACATCAAATGTAAATAATACCTCAAATAAATGTTCTTCACCATTTTCATCAGGAATGATGATGCGTTCTTTTTCTTCAATAGCCATATTATTAGTCTCCTTTTTACTTTTGATCAAGATAGCCTTGTAAAATCATCATAGCAGCCATTTTATCGATCACCTTTTTACGCTTCTTTCGACTGACATCTGCTTCGAGTAGCACTCGTTCAGCTGCCATCGTCGTTAAGCGCTCGTCCCATAATATTGTTTGGAGATTGTACTTTTCTTCCATATACGCGGCAAAACGCTGTGATGCCTCACCACGTTCCCCAATCGTTCCATTCATATTTTTAGGTAAGCCAATGACTACTTTTGATATATTATGCTCATCAATTATGGTTTTTAATTGACTATCTGCTGAATGAATATCATTTTCATCCCATTTAATCGTTGTTAATCCTTGGGCTGTCCATCCCAATTCATCACTTATAGCGACTCCAATTGTCTTAGAGCCAACATCTAAACCCATTATCTTCATTTAAATACCTTTTTTATATTGCTGTTCTAGATAATATTTGACAAGTTCCTCAATCACTTCATCACGTTCAATTCTTCGGATCAAATTTCTTGCATCTTTATATCTTGGAATATATGCTGGATCCCCGGACAATAAGTAACCAACAATCTGATTAATGGGATTGTATCCTTTTTCTTGAAGTGCCTCATGGACAGTCATTAAGATTTCTTTTATATCTCGATCAAATGGCTCTTCCGAAAAGTTGAATTTCATGGTTTTATCATTTGAACTCATCACGACACCTCATTCCGCTTTTTGACTCTCTATTCATTCTACCATGTTTGAAAGATTAAATATAATATTTTCTAACATTAGTAAGCTACAGTAGTATACATCATTATGCTTTAAGGTTCGATTCCACGTACTGTTTTGTGAAATCTAATGCATCTTTAATTTTACTAGCATCTTTTCCTCCAGCTTGGGCCATATCAGGGCGTCCACCGCCTCCTCCGCCACAAAGCTGTGCAGCTCCTTTAATTAAATTACCAGCATGTAATCCTCGTTCGATTAGATCCTTTGAAACTCCTGATGCAAGTTGTACTTTATTGCCACTTTCTGTTGCTAATAAAATTATGGCAGAACCAAGCTTTTGTTTCAACTCATCAACCATCGTTCTTAATTGGTTCATATCTTTCACATTAACTTTTTGAGCTAACACCTTAATACCTGAAACTTCTTCTACCTGCTCCAAAATAGAGGAAGCTTCTAAATTGGAAAGCTTAGCACTTAATGATTCATTTTCTTTTTGTAATGTTTTAATCTCTTGGAATAGTGTCTCGACACGTTCTGGTACTTTCTCATCTTTTGTTTTCACTAATTGAGCTGTATTTTGGAGAAGATTAACCTTTTCTGATAAGAATTGATAAGCAAATTTACTTGTTACTGCTTCAATACGGCGCGTACCTGCACCAATTCCACCTTCTGAAACGATTTTAAATAAACCTATTTCTGAAGTGTTTCGAACGTGTATACCACCACATAATTCAAGACTGTAATCACCAATACGAACAACTCGGACAACCTCACCATATTTTTCTCCAAATAAAGCCATGGCGCCCATTTCTTTTGCTTCTTTTAGACTCTTATAGCTAATATCTAAAGGAATGGAATCCCAAATTTTTTCATTAACAATTTTTTCAATTTGGTTTAACTCTTCTATAGAAATTGCATTAAAGTGAGAGAAATCAAATCGTAGTCGATCAGATGCAACTAAAGAGCCGGCCTGATTGACATGTGTTCCAAGTACATCTTTTAACGCCTGGTGTAGTAAATGGGTTGCTGTATGGTTCTTAATTACTAAGTTTCTGGATTCAGAGTCCACCACCGCTTTAACAAGATCACCAACACGTAATTCACCCTCTTCTACAACAGTACGGTGAATGTTTTGTGATTTAGGTGACTTTTGTACATGCTTCACAGAAGCCTTCCCATTACTGTTAGTGATTATTCCATGGTCTGCAATTTGCCCGCCACTTTCTGCGTAGAATGGCGTTTCTTGTAGGAAAATCAATACTTCTTCATCTTTCTTAGCACAATCTACTAATTCTCCATCCTTCAATAATGCCACTATCTTCGTATCGGATTCTAACCTATCATATCCGATAAATTCACTCTCTACGTCTAATTTACCAAGCACTTCATCCTGAACATGCATAGAATCTACCTTTTGTCGAGCGTTTCTAGCGCGTTCACGCTGTTTTTCCATTTCTCTATCATATCCAGCTTCGTCTATACTAAATCCTAATTGTTCCACATATTCTGCTGTTAATTCTTTAGGAAAACCATACGTATCATACAGTCGGAATACTTCCTCACCTGGGAATACAGTTGAACCTTTCCCTTTTTCTTTTTCAATAATAGTAGTTAGAATATCTAGCCCTTCATTCAAGGTTTCATGGAAGCGTTCTTCTTCTACTTTGATAATATTTTGTATAAAGTCATGTTGCTGTAGGACAGTAGGATAGAAATCTTTCATGATTTCTCCAACCGTTTTAACTAATTCGTACATGAATGGTTTTTCGATCCCAATTTCTTTCGCAAATCGAACTGCTCGACGTATTAGTCTTCTTAATACATAGCCTCTTCCATCATTTGATGGTAGTGCCCCATCACTAATCGCAAAACTAACCGTTCTAATATGGTCAGCAATTACTTTATATGCTGTATCACTCGTTTTCGCTACCCCATACTTTACATTTGCTAATTGCTCTGTCTTCTTAATAATTGGCATGAATAAATCTGTTTCAAAGTTAGTTGGTACATCTTGAATTACGGAGACAATACGTTCTAGTCCCATTCCTGTATCAATATTCTTCTTAGGAAGTGGTGTATACGTATCATCTGGATTATGATTAAATTGTGAGAATACTAAGTTCCATATCTCTAAGTATCGGTCGTTCTCGCCACCGGGATATAATTCTGGATCATTTGGATCATTGCCATAGCTTTCTCCGCGATCATAGAAGATTTCCGTATTCGGACCACTTGGACCTTCACCGATATCCCAGAAGTTTTCTTCTAAACGAATGATTCGCTCTTTCGGCAGCTTAATATTGTTTAACCACATTTCATACGCTTCATCATCCTCCGGGTGAACAGTTACAGATAGCTTCTCGGGATCTAAGCCTAACCATTTTTCACTCGTTAAAAATTCCCATGCGAATGCAATCGCTTCTTTCTTAAAATAATCTCCAATAGAGAAGTTCCCTAACATTTCAAAGAATGTATGGTGTCTTGCTGTATACCCTACATTTTCAATGTCATTTGTACGGATTGATTTTTGAGCGTTAACAATCCGAGGATTTTCTGGAATGACACGACCATCAAAATATTTCTTTAATGTCGCTACCCCACTATTTATCCATAATAATGTTGGATCATCTTGTGGGACTAGTGAAGCACTTGGTTCCACTCTGTGGCCTTTTTCTTGGAAAAAGTCCAAATACATTTGTCTAATTTGAGCAGATGTTAATTTTTTCATCTATATCCTCCTTTTAAAATTATTCATAATTGATTTTTCGGGTGTCCAATTCATATTAGCACGCTACAGTTCATTTACACGCTATTATGTAGTAATTACACCAATAAAAAAATCTCCTCTCTGCAATATTTGCAGGGACGAGATTATTCGCGGTACCACCCTAATTATGGACATTACTATCCATCACTTAAGCATGATAACGGTATGAAACCGACGGGGATTAGCCGTACTCAGGTTTAGCTTTCCATGGTTCTAATTTAAGATTTCTTACAGCCTAGGAAACCTCTCTCTAGAAAATCGAGTGCCATGTACTCAGAACCTTCATCGTATTAAATAATTATTGATAGCGATATTATAGATAACTTTACCTAAAAAGTCAATTTTCTCTAATCATAATCCAAGTATGTTTCATAATGACCCGCAATATCGTAAATGCAGGTACAGCCACTACCATTCCTAAGACGCCACCAATTTTACCACCTAGTAATAAAGCGAAAATGATGACAACGGGATGAATTCTAGTACTTCTACCAACGATGTATGGGGAGAGTAAATTACTCTCAATTAATTGAATAACAAAGACACCAATAACGATAAACAGGACCATTTTTCCTGAAACGGTTAAACCAATTAATACCGCTGGAACTGCTCCTATAATTGGTCCAAAATATGGTATGAAATTCATAATGCCCATAAATATAGCAAGTAGCAAGGCATAGTTCAATCCCAAAAATTGAAACACAATATATGACGCAATAGCAACAAATAGACTAACTAATAATTGTCCACGTAAATATCCACCTAAGCCTTCATCAATGGCATGGACAAGATTACTAGAATTATCGCGATACTTAGACGGGATAAACCGTTTGACATATCCTTTGATTTTCTCATAGTCCTTTAAGAAATAAAAAACTAATACCGGAATAACCGTTAATAAAACAATAAAATCGATAATTTTGGTTACGCCACCAACTAACTTACCTATCCATCCGTCAAGACTCGATTCAATCGACAGAATAGTCTCTTCAATCCTATCATGAACGGTTTCCGGCAAAAATGACGTAGACGCATAAACTTGATAGATAAGATCTTGATACATAGCAATTAACTGTGGTAAATACGCATTAAAATCCCGTAATTGTGCCACAGCTGCAGGATAGACACGATAAATTAAATAGCCAAGTCCACCGAAAAACAGAATGTATATCAGTAAAATTGCAATACTTCTAGGAATATTGTATTGATGTATTTTCTGGACAATAGGATACAGCAAATAGGCGATTAAACTAGCAATCAAAAAGGGTGCTGCTAAATGCAACAGGAAAGAAAAGAACGCCTTATAATAAGGAAATAGCTTTACAAGCAAATAAATAAATAAAAATACAAATATCCCTGTCACGATATAATAAAGAAAATGAATCGGTTTTTTTTGAGAAAACATCTGGTACACCCCTTTAGTCATGAATTTTTGTTCAAAACTAAAGGATTACCATTCTAGTTTTCTTTCTTCTTCTGTAAATAAATCATTGAGCGAGCTTAAACTGCCATCCGCTTCAACTTGATGCACGGTTAATTCATTACCTGATACAGACATTTCTACAAAACAATTCCAGCAATAGTACTGCTGTGAACCAATTTTTCCTATATCTTTACTACTACAATTCGGGCATCGCATTAACATAAATACTAATCTCTCCTGGAAATAATTTATAAGTATTATGTTATGCTTTCCCTTTTTCTCCAAAATATACATCCTTACATGAAATCATAAGGGGAAATATCGTATTCCTCTTCTACTGTATCCCCACTTGAAACTTGTACGTCTCCTAATCTTTCGGTTAACTGTTCCTGTAAAGATGTATACCGTTTATTCGTATCCTTCATCTGAATTCCTCGTAAAAATGCTTGTTTCTCACCACATACTATAAGTGATTTCTGTCCTCTTGTAATCGCAGTATATAATAGATTCTTCCGTAACATACGGTTATACGTGGACACAACAGGTAATATAACGATAGGAAACTCACTTCCTTGGGATTTATGAATAGAGATACAATATGCCAGCATTAAGTTGTCATAGTCCTTTCGCTCATAGACGACTTCCCGTTCATCAAATGACACCACTAATTGCTCTACATTCTCTGTATTTTCATTTTCTCTGAAAATAGCAACTACCTCACCAATATCACCATTATACACATGATCTTCCGGTTGATTAACTAACTGGATTACTTTATCTCCAATTCGAAAAACGGTGTCATGATGCCTAACTTCACGCTTTCCTTTTTCTGTTGGATTAATTAATGCTTGTAGGGCATTGTTAATGATGGTGATTCCTGCCTGGGACTTATACATCGGTGCTAATACTTGAATATCTCGAACATCAAGCCCTTTATTCATCGCCTTCTCAAACACCTTAGTAATGACGTCTACGACATGATGCTCCCGGCAAGCAATAAAGCTAAAATCTTTATCATTTGTTAAGCTGTCCACTGAGCATGTATCATTCTTTATACTATGAGCTAATTGGATTATCTTTGAGCCTTCTTTTTGCCGATAAACTTCATGTAGGCTTACTTTTGGAATATGATTATTTTCCAGCAAATCGGTTAACACCTGTCCCGGGCCAACAGATGGAAGTTGATCCTCATCTCCAACGATTAGTACTTGCATATCCGTAGGAATGGCTTTAAATAGATTATTAGCTAACCATATGTCTACCATAGAAAACTCATCAATTATGAGATACTTTCCGTTCAAAGGCTCATGCTCGTTCTTCTCAAAGCCTTCACTACCATTCCAACCTAAAAGGCGATGTATCGTAAGAGCTGGAAGACCTGTCGATTCATTTAATCGTTTTGCTGCTCTCCCTGTTGGTGCAGCAAGGACAAAAGGAAAGTCCTTCTTATGCTCATAGTCTGCTATGTCTACTGAAAGATTATGAACAGCAGCATATGCCTTAATAATTCCTTTAATAACGGTGGTCTTACCCGTTCCAGGACCACCTGTAAGAATCATCAGTTTTGATTTTAATGCTTGCTCGATAGCCGCAAACTGTTCCTTCCCATAGCTAAGGATTTCTTCCTCTTCAATTTTCCCGATAATCTTCATTAAATCAGCTAGCGTAGTAGCTTCATCCATCTGAGACGAAATTAATCGTTTAATACTAGAGGCAAATCCATCTTCTGCATAATATAAAGACGGTAGATATACTTTGCCTTCATATAGGATTATATTCTTTTCCTTATTTAACTCTTCTATCGTACTTTTGATTTCTTCCTCTGTTAGGACATACTCCTGATTACTTAATAACGCCCTGACTTCATCAAGGCATTGGTTTAATGGCAAGAATGCATGGCCATCCTGCACACTTCTTTGCAATATATAAATACATCCAGCTCCAATTCGATTGGGGCTGGATAGAGATAATCCATTCTTCTTTGCAATCTCATCTGCTGTCTGAAATCCGAAACCTTCCACATCAAATACTAAGCGGTATGGATCATCTTCTAATAACTCTATCGTTTCATCCTTATATTGTTCATAGACTTTCTGTGCCATTTTAAGCCCAATATTATACTTTGCTAAGTAAACAACTACATGTTCAAAGCCTTGATTCTCTTGTAACGTCTTAACAATTGTATTAGCAGCTTCTTTCTTTAGCCCTGGCACGGAATCTAAAATAGAAGGGTTATTTAAAATAGAAGAAACGGTAGATTCTCCTAAATGATCGACAACCTTCTTGGCAGTTCTTTTTCCGATTCCATAAAACATATCACTAGATAAATAAGCGATTAGTCCATCCTTTGTATCTGGAATAAATGTTTGATAGGAAGTAACACTATATTGCTGTCCATATTTAGGATGCTTTTCAAGCTGACCAATAAATCGATACACAGTCCCTTCTTGCAATTGGGAAAAATAGCCCTTTATGACAATTTCTTTCTCATCATAGTTTAGATTAGTATCTAGTATTTTTACCTTGGCAATGGAAAAATGCTCTACATCATTATGAAAAATTGTATAGAGAAGCTCTCCCTTTATATATTCTTCGATTTCCATAGGTTGAAGTTGGTCCATACTAAATACCTCACATTCCATACCGCAATTAATTTATTGCTTCCTCTGCTACCCGCTTTCCATTCGCTGCTAGCACATGGTTCGGATTATATTTTAGTGCTTCATCAAAATATGCTAATGCACTAGTTACGTCTTCTTCGAATAGTGAAATGACGCCTAAGTTATATAAAGCATCACTATGGCTTTCATTTAATTCTAACACCGTTTCGAATACCTTTTTAGCATCCGATAATAATTCACTCTGCGCTAAAGCAAGTCCATACTGAAACACAACCTCCTCATCTTGAGGTGTTATTTCCTTTGCTCTTAAAAGGTACGGCAAAGCTAATTTAAATTGCTGTTGGTTTTGATGAGACATTCCAAGCATAAAGTAAACGTCTGCTTCTTCTAAACCTAATTTAATCGCTTCAAGAAAGTTCTGTTGTGCTTTTGGAAAATCTTCCATTTCAAAATAAGCATTTCCAATCCCATAATAGGCTGTAGCAGTTGTATCATCTAACGATAAAGCCTTTTGAAAGAAATTAATGGCACTTTCATGCTCACCAATATGCAATAATAAATTACCAAAGTTTATAAACCCAACCGGATCATTGGGATTTTCTTCGATATATTCATTAAATAGATTAGCTGCTTCTTCATATTTACTTTCTTTCATTAATTCGACTGCTTCTGCAATTTTACTCATTGTCGTACTCCCTATCCAACATAATCTAATACGTTGTTTTGTTTCTTAACTTTGTCTATAGTTCCACCACCAAGACATACCTCACCATCGTAGAATACAACAGCTTGACCTGGTGTAATAGCGCGTTGACTTTCATCAAATACTACCTTTAAGTCACCATTATCTAATACATGTACTGTTACCCCACTGTCTTCTTGACGATAGCGGAATTTTGCCGTACACGTAAAGGTTTTCTCTACTGTATCAGGATTAATCCAATTAACATCTGTCGCTAATAGTTCATCAGAATATAGATATTCATTACTGAAGCCTTGTTCCACATAAAGAATATTTTTCTTTAGATTTTTACCAACAACAAACCATGGATCACCTGAACCACCGATTCCTAGTCCTTGACGTTGACCAATCGTATAATACATCAATCCATCATGCTTTCCCTTCACTTCTCCATCAAGGGTTTGCATTTCACCAGGTTGTGCAGGTAAATATTCACTAAGAAATTCTTTAAAGTTACGCTCACCGATGAAACAAATTCCCGTGCTATCTTTTTTCGTAGCAGTAGCTAAGCCGTGTTCTTTGGCAATTTCACGCACTTTTGATTTTGGTAAGTGACCTAGTGGAAACATAACCTTTTCTAAAATATCACTAGATAATTGATTTAGGAAATATGTTTGGTCTTTATTTGAATCTACTCCGCGTAACATTTCATACTTTCCATTATGTTCACGAACTTGAGCATAATGTCCAGTAGCTAAATAATCCGCTCCTAAATCTAGTGCATAATCTAAAAATGCTTTAAACTTAATTTCCTTATTACACATTACATCTGGGTTAGGTGTGCGCCCTGCTTTATATTCATCTAAGAAATACGTAAACACTTTATCCCAGTATTGCTTTTCAAAGTTAACGGAATAATACGGGATATCCAATTGATTACATACACGAACAACATCTTCAAAATCTTCTGTTGCCGTACAGACACCAAATTCATCGGTATCGTCCCAGTTTTTCATAAAAATACCGACTACATCATACCCTTGTTCCTTTAATAGTAGTGCAGCTACTGATGAATCGACTCCACCACTCATTCCTACAACAACACGTATATCTTTATTTTCTTTCATTATGAACACCCTACTTTACTAATCGTTTTATAATTTTGGCAACACGATGTGCTGCTTCTTCGACATTTTCACTAGTATTGGCAGCTCCAAAACTAAATCGAATCGAGTTAGTTGTGCATGGGTTATTTTCACCATAAATCGCTGTTAATACATGTGATGGTTCCACCGAACCTGCTGTACAAGCACTTCCGCTAGATGCTGCTACTCCAGATAAATCAAAGTTAGCAAGCAACTTTTCTACATTACCACCCGGAAAGCTTACGTTCACAATCGAAGCAATGGTGCTATTTATGTCTCCATTCACACTAAAATTAATGCCTTGTTCTTTCAATACCTGTAAAAACTGTTCCTTATATGCTGCATACTTAGTATTACGAATTTCTCTTTCTCTAATCATTACTTCTACTGCAGTCTGAAAACCGACAACGCCAACAACATTTTCAGTCCCTGGGCGGCGTTTTCGCTCTTGCTCGCCACCGAATTGCAAGGCATTCAATTTAATCCCTTCTCTTACATATAAAAAACCAATTCCTTTTGGACCGTTTATTTTATGTGCAGAGACAGATAATAAATCCACACCAAGCTCTTGTACGTTTATCCCTATTGTTCCATAGGCTTGAACAGCGTCGGTATGGAAATATGCTGGATGATTCTTTAACAATTCCCCAATTTCCTTAATTGGTTGAATGATTCCCGTTTCATTATTCACATACATAATCGAAACAAGAATCGTGTCATCTCTTAAAGTATTTTGAAGGTCACTAACGGAAATCTTCCCATCCTCCTTAACAGGAAGATACGTTACCTCAAAGCCCTCTTTTTCTAAATGCTCAGCAGTGTGCAATGTTGCATGATGCTCCATAGCCGTCGTAATGATGTGTTTTCCTTTATGCTGGTTCGCTTTTGCTGTTCCAATTAAGGCAAGATTATCTGCCTCGGTTCCGCCACTAGTAAAAATAATCTCTTTTTCATTAGCATGGATACTTCCAGCAAGAACTCGCCTTCCTTCATCTAATAATTGCCTCGCTTTTCTGCCAAACGAATGGACACTCGAAGGATTTCCAAACACCTCTTCATAAACTGGTACCATTGCATCAATTACTCTTTTATCCATCGGTGTAGTTGCAGCATGATCTAAATATATATGTTCCATTACGCTCGTCCTTTCTAGTCATTAAATCAAATGTAAAACATATATCCTTCTAATGGGTCATCCTTCTCATGGTTGACCAAATCTTCCAATGTCGTCTTATCTAAAACATCTTTAACAGCCTCTGTAACACGCTTCCATAATGCCTGCTTGGCTGGTTCCTCATCCTCGATTCCCTCTACTAAAACAATCGGTCCCTCTAGTACTCGAATGATATCCCCTGCACTAATCTCTTTTGGATCCTTTGGTAAGATATATCCGCCATACGCTCCTCGAATACTCTTAATGAGTCCGGCATTTCTAAGTGGTGCAGCCAGTTGCTCTAGGTAATGTTCTGACAAACTATTTTCTTTTGCAATTGTTTTTAATGGAATTGGGCCTTCTCCATAATTACGTGCAAGCTCCAGCATAATCGTCAGCCCATAACGTCCTTTAGTTGAAATTTTCATTTACTATAACTCCTCTAATCCTTACCGTTTTTCCTATTACTTCTATATTAACTATACCATTATCATCTTAAACTTTAAAATACATGGTATTATAGCATGAAGTTAGTCTTCTTGCATTTTTTTCGAATCAAGCTTAGGCTAAGATTACCAAACTATTATAATTTATAAAAGGACGATGAAGATGAAACATCAACCACTAGCCTATCGACTAAGACCTAATCATATAAGTGAAATCATTGGACAAGAACATTTAGTTGGGGAAGGAAAAATCATAAACCGAATGGTAAAAGCAGAGAAGCTGGCATCGATGATTCTTTATGGGCCGCCGGGTACTGGTAAAACATCGATGGCAACAGCGATAGCAAAGACGCTTAAACTTCAAGTTAGAAAATTAAATGCAGTCATTGATAAAAAGAAAGATATGGAAATAGTTGTAGAAGAAGCAAAAATGTCCGGTTCCATGGTATTAATCCTAGATGAGGTACATCGTTTGGATAAGGGAAAGCAGGATTTCCTACTTCCTCATTTGGAGAGCAATTTAATAACATTAATAGGCTGTACGACAAGTAATCCCTACCACGCAATTAACCCTGCCATTAGAAGTCGTTGCCACATATTTGAATTACATGCCTTAACACCATTAGATGTCAAAAAAGCTATCCAAAGAGCACTAACTGATTCAGACAATGGATATGGTAATGAGAAAGTTATTCTTACTGATGAAGCGCTAGAGCACTTTTCACAAAGTTCTGGTGGCGATATGCGATCTGCTTTAAATGGGTTAGAGTTAGCTGTGGCATCAACACCACCAAATCAAGATGGTGAAATCGTTATCAACATCGACATTGCAGAGGAATGTATGCAACGCAAGAGCTTTTCCCACGATAAAGATGGTGATGCTCATTATGATGTATTATCAGCTTTCCAAAAGTCGATTCGTGGTAGCGATGTTGATGCGGCATTACATTACTTAGGTAGATTAATTGAAGCTGGTGACTTAGATTCAATCGCTAGAAGAATGATCGTTATTGCCTACGAAGATATAGGACTAGCCAATCCACAAGCAGGTCCTCGTGCAGTTGCGGCAGTAGAGGCGGCAGAAAGATTAGGCTTCCCAGAAGCAAGAATTCCGCTAGCAGTTGCCATTGTTGAGCTATGCTTATCACCGAAATCAAATACAGCATATCAAGCTCTTGATGCTGCCATTGCTGATATTCGCAGTGGTAAAAGCGGTGATATTCCAAAGCATTTAAAAGATGCACATTATCAAGGAGCGTCCAGTCTAGGTAGAGGTGTAGACTATAAATACCCACATGATTATCCTGGCGGTTGGGTTTATCAACAATATTTACCTGATACCATAAAAAACAAACAATACTACTCGCCAAAGGAAACCGGAAAATTTGAACAAGCTATGAAACAAGTGTATGAGAAGATACTAAAAGAGAAAAAGAATCATAATTAAAGAGGTATAAGCTAGGCATCCTTAATTGATGCCTAGTTTTTTTATGCATCTTCATATAACAATCCGTTAAAAATTATATCCTCCTAACGTATAAAAAAATCATCTCCCGTCTAGACTATGTAAAAGGAAATAATGTCCTAAAAGTCAATTCTAAAACTGTCTATCTAATGAACTGACTTTTTGACTTAGAAAATTTACTAGTTAAAAAATCTATTGTTTTGATTAGGTAGTTATGGAAAAAGGAGATGAAACATACATGACAAAAGTTAGACAGGATGCATGGTCACATGAGGATGACTTACTACTTGCAGAAACTGTACTGCGTCATATTCGTGAAGGAAGCACACAATTAAATGCCTTTGAGGAAGTCGGAGACAAGCTCAATCGTACATCAGCAGCTTGTGGCTTTAGGTGGAATGCTGAAATCCGAAAAAAATATATTAATGCGATTGATTTAGCTAAAAGGCAACGTAAAGAGAAAAAACGAGCCATTGAGAAAGCGAAGAAGGCGAATAGAGCACCAGTTATTGCCTTTCAACAAAACTATGAAACCCCTGTAACAGAAGATACTAGTAGAGAGCCAGAGTATACTACACCATCGCCTATAACATTGGAAACCGTTATTCAATTTTTGAACCAACTCAAAAAAGACTATTATGCTTCCAATCAATCAAAAGTATCTCTTGACCAAGCACAGAAAGAGAATGCTTTACTAAAAGAACAGATTAATAAACTTGAAAAGGAACTCTCAGAGACGAAACAAGAGCTATCTACTATTCAAGAAGATTATAAAGTATTCGTCCAAATCATGGACCGCGCAAGAAAGATGACGGTATTAGAAGACCAAGGCTCGTTTAAAGCTCCTGCTTTCCGGATGGACAAGAATGGTAACCTTGAGCAAATTGCACAGGGATCTAACTAAGCAACAGATAACCCAGTCGATATAAGATTTGTTTGTAAGAAAAGCATAGTAGATATAGAAAAATCCGAACTACTTATCACGATTCTATTAGAAGAATTTGAATTAGTTCGGTTTTTTCTTTTTGCACTATTTACCCCAAAAGAAATTAGGCTTAGCTTTGTTCCTCATCTACTTCATCACTAGGTCTTGTCACAGCTGAATCGACCGTGACATCCCAAGCAATAATCGTGGTGCTATCTCGAACATGATGATGTTGTATTGTTTGCAGTAATTTTTGAATGCCTTTATGATTGGAATGTTTACTCATCATTCGATCGATATCAACAGGAGATGCAAATGGATCATTAGGGCACTCAATTAATCCATCAGTCGTTAAAAAAATACGATTTAATCCTTTTCTTAGTTCTCTGACACCACTACTATAACAGGGAACCGATTGTTCAAATGTATTCACTTTCCCTATCCATTCATAAAAATGCCGTTGGTTCACTTGATATTGACCTAATTCGGCAAGCTCCGGATGAAATACATAGCAAAGACAATCCCCAACAGAAAACCACCATAGATACTTCTCTTTTCTTAATACAAGTAAACACGCCGTCTCTCCTTTAACTTTCCGACATGCTCCGAGAAATGCCCCATCCATAAACATATTAACTATGGTATGCTCTATATCCTTTATCCCTTTAATAGATGGGTCATTGCATAGATCTTGTATATGACTTTTATTGGCATTTATTTGATTCATCACTAATTCTGCACTTTCCGCTGAATGATGGGCATCTAATAAAACAGCAAACTCCCAACATTTATTTTGATCAGTCCATACGAGACATCCA
This sequence comes from Ornithinibacillus proteolyticus, assembly GCF_039581225.1. Taxonomy (NCBI): domain Bacteria; kingdom Bacillati; phylum Bacillota; class Bacilli; order Caryophanales; family Bacillaceae; genus Ornithinibacillus; species Ornithinibacillus proteolyticus. The sequence continues at coordinate 145,111 of NZ_JBCPXV010000003.1, forward strand.
TCCTCATTTTTATATTGACCTGCAGAAGAATTTCCACCGAAGTTCCCTATTACGACATGACTAAGTTGCTGATCATTAATCTGATTTACATAATCTATTTGACTTCCTATCCAGGTGTATTCCTTTATCCTACCCTCCATCATTACTTCTCCAGATACGCTTTTATTTTTTTGCACAGCTGAATCACCTCTTCGTTATCACCAAAAGGTGCTTCCTTCCAATCGTAAACCGCCATTGGTCCCCAATAATTTTCAGGCGTATTTGGATAACGTGCAACTAGATGCATATGAAGGTGTGGAACGCTATTTCCCGAAACTAGTGAGTAAACATGCTCTGCCCCAACACTTTGAACTAAAGCTTTACTGACACGTGCCATCATAACCCCAAATACTTTTGCTTCCTCTATCGTCAAATCAGCAAGGGTTGGAGCATGTCGCTTCAAATCAATCATAATATGACCTAGATAATTCGGTTTTCCATTTTGATCGATATGTCCAACATACACGACATCATCCTCATAGATGGTTACGCCCGAAGTAGAAATTTCCCCCGTATGTTTAGCACAAATAAAACAATCTTCCATTTCCATCCCCCCCATTATGAATACCATTTCCTAAACTTCGCTCACCTGTTGATCATAAATTAATTCTATTTATTAATAATGTTTCGAAAATACTATATGAAATTATCTAAAAAGTCCATACTTTGTTATAGTTTTTCGTTCATGATTGTAGTATCCAGATATAACGATTATTCCAAACAGCAAAATAGAGTAGGCGCATGAATCACTCATGCGCCTCTCGCAGTTCCGTACGTGCGGGTCATCGCATACGGCTCCTCCATGATTATTCCCTTTGGGAATGATGTTCATTGTAAATATCAACCAGAGAAAC